>NZ_JBHTWX010000007.1:0-132100 GCF_042792155.1 Kitasatospora sp. NPDC056651
CCCGCCGCGCCCGCCGCCGGGGGGGGGGGGGGGGGGCGAGCCCCCCCTGCCCCGCCCCGCGGTGATTTTCCGGCTGCCCCGTACGTTGGACGTGCGAGGATTCGGTCCATCAGCCTGACGAAGGAGTGCAGCGAGTGCCCGGCACAAACCTGACCCGTGAGGAGGCCCGCACCCGGGCCGACCTCCTCCACGTGGACGCGTACGACATCGAGCTCGACCTCGGTTCGGCCCGTGAGGGCGGCACCTTCCGGTCCACCACCGTGGTCCGGTTCAGCGCCACCACCCCCGGCGCGGAGACCTTCATCGACCTCGTCGCCCCGAGCGTCGAGGAGATCACCCTCAACGGCGAGCGGCTCGACCCGGCGAGCTTCGTCGACAGCCGCATCCCGCTGCCGGGTCTGGCCGCCGAGAACGAGCTGCGGGTCGTCGCGACCTGCGAGTACACCAACACCGGTGAGGGCCTGCACCGGTTCGTCGACCCGGTCGACGGCGAGACCTACCTGTACAGCCAGTTCGAGGTGCCGGACGCCCGCCGGGTCTTCGCCAACTTCGAACAGCCCGACCTGAAGGCCGCCTTCACGTTCACCGTGACCGCGCCCACGGGCTGGGTCGTGGTCTCCAACTCGCCCACCCCGCAGCCGGCCGGCGAAGGGGACACCCAGGTCTGGGCGTTCGAGCCCACCGGCCGGATCTCCGGCTACATCACCGCGCTCGTCGCCGGCCCCTACGTCGGGGTCTTCGACACCTACGAGAACGGCGAGCAGCGGGTGCCGCTGGGCATCTACTGCCGCCCCTCGCTGCGCGAGTTCCTGGACCCGGAGGCCGTCTTCGAGGTCACCAAGCAGGGCTTCGACTACTTCCAGGAGAAGTTCGACTACCCGTACCCGTTCGCGAAGTACGACCAGCTCTTCGTCCCGGAGTTCAACGCCGGCGCGATGGAGAACGCGGGCGCCGTCACCCTGCGCGACCAGTACGTGTTCCGCTCCAAGGTCACCGACGCCGCGTACGAGGCCCGCGCCGCGACGATCCTGCACGAGCTCGCCCACATGTGGTTCGGCGACCTCGTCACCATGGAGTGGTGGAACGACCTCTGGCTCAACGAGTCCTTCGCGACCTTCGCCGAGGCCGTCTGCCAGGCCGAGGCCCCCGGCTCCAGGTGGCCGCACTCCTGGACCACCTTCGCCAACCAGATGAAGACCTGGGCGTACCGGCAGGACCAGCTGCCGTCCACCCACCCGATCATGGCGGACATCAACGACCTGGAGGACGTCCAGGTCAACTTCGACGGCATCACCTACGCCAAGGGCGCCTCGGTGCTCAAGCAGCTGGTGGCGTACGTCGGCCAGGACGCCTTCTTCCAGGGCGTGCAGGCCTACTTCAAGCGCCACGCCTGGGGCAACACCCGGCTCAGCGACCTGCTCGGCGCCCTTGAGGAGGCCAGCGGCCGCGACCTCAAGGCCTGGTCCAAGGCCTGGCTGGAGACCGCCGGCATCAACGTGCTGCGGCCCGCCGTCACCGTGAACACCGACGGGCAGATCGAGTCCTTCGCGGTGCTCCAGGACGCCCCCGCGCTGCCCGCCGGCGCCAAGGGCGAGGCCGTGCTGCGGCCGCACCGCATCGCGATCGGCCTGTACGAGCTGAACGGCGACGCGCTGGTGCGCACCGACCGGATCGAGCTGGACGTCGACGGCCCGCGCACCGAGGTGCCCGAGCTGGTCGGCCGGCACCGCCCGGCCGTGGTGCTGCTCAACGACGACGACCTCTCGTACGCCAAGATCCGGCTGGACGAGGACTCGCTGGCCGTCGTCACCGAGAACCTCGGCGGCTTCACCGAGTCGCTGCCGCGCGCGCTGTGCTGGGCCTCCGCCTGGGACATGACCCGCGACGGCGAGCTGGCCGCCCGTGACTACCTGTCGCTGGCGCTGTCCGGCATCGGGCGCGAGAGCGACATCGGTGTGGTGCAGTCGGTGCAGCGGCAGGTCAAGCTCGCCCTCGACGCCTACGCCGACCCGCAGTGGCGCGAGCAGGGCCTCGGCCGCTGGGCCGCCGCCGCGGAGGAGCACCTGCGCGCCGCCGAACCCGGCAGCGACCACCAGCTGGCCTGGGCCCGCGCCCTCGCCTCGGTCGCCCGCACCGACGGCCAGCTCGGGCTGCTCGCCGGGCTGCTGGACGGCTCGGCCGAGCTCAAGGGCCTCGCGGTGGACACCGAGCTGCGCTGGACCCTGCTCACCCGGCTCGCCGCCACCGGCCGGGCCGACGAGGCCGCCATCGCGGCCGAGCTGGAGCGGGACAACACCGCGGCCGGCCAGGAGCACGCGGCCACCTGCCGCGCCGCCCGGCCGACCGCCGAGGCCAAGGCCGAGGCCTGGGCGTCGGTGATCGAGTCGGACACCCTGACGAACTACGTGCAGGACGCCGTCATCAACGGCTTCCAGCAGTCCGACCAGCGCGAGCTGATCGCACCGTACGCGGAGAAGTACTTCGCGGCGGTGAAGGGCATCTGGGAGGCCCGCAGCCACGAGATCTCGCAGCAGATCATCGTCGGGCTGTACCCGTCGCTCCAGGTGACGGCCGGGACGCTGGAGGCGACCGACGCGTGGCTGGCCTCGGCCGAGCCGGCGCCGGCCCTGCGGCGCCAGGTCGTCGAGGCCCGGGCGGGCATCGAGCGCGCGCTCAGGGCCCAGGCCGTCGACCGTGCGGCGGGGGCCCGCTGACGGCAGGCCAGTACCCCGAAGGGGCGCCGGACGGAGTCGTCCGGCGCCCCTTCGGGGTTCAGCGGGTTCTGGGTGGTTACTTCTTCTTGCCCTTGCCGTACGGCAGGCCGGCCAGGCCGGCGATCACCGCGAAGGCGACGAGGGGGAGAAACACGTACAGGCCGAGGGTCTGGCCGACGCTCAGGCCGGTACCGGGGTCATCACCGTCGTCCCTGGTGAAGGCCATGGCGGGCGACGACAGCAGCATCATCAGCGTGACCGTTGCGGAGACCGCGCCGGCTCGCAAAGCGTTCCTCTTGTCCACGTTTCCAACTTACCCGCCGCTTATGGGGGCGCGCGCGCCGGGGGTGGGCTGGCCGGACGGGCGCCTGCGGCGGGCCCCGGGAGCCGGGGCGCGCGCCGGGGCGGGTGGTCAGGGGGACGGGGTGCGCGGGGCGAGGAGGTCGGCCAGGAGGCGGGCGGTCGGGGTGGCGGCGAGGTGGTCGAGGGTGACCGGGGCGCCGGTGCCGTCGGCGACCGGCAGGCGCCAGTTCGGGTACTGGTCCCAGGTACCGGGCAGGTTCTGCGGGCGCGGGTCGCCGACCAGGTCCGGCAGCCAGACGCCGACCAGCTGGGCCGGGGTCGCCCGCAGGAAGCCGTACAGCGCGGGCACCGACAGCGGCTCGCCCGGCCGGAGCAGCCCCAGCCTGGCCAGTTCCGCCCGCCAGTCGGCCAGCTCCGCCGCCGCCTGCGCCTGCTCCTCCCCCAGCGGCCGGGCCAGCAGCCCGAGCCGGTGCCGCAGCTCGACGTGCTCGCCCGAGAGCCGGGCGGCGGTGCTGGGCAGGTCGTGGGTGGTGAGGGTGGCCAGGCAGCCCGGCCGCCAGCGGTCCGGGGGCAGGACGGCGCCGTCGGCCCGCCAGTCCCGCTCGAACCAGAGGACGGAGGTGCCGAACACGCCGCGCGCCGCCAGCTCCTCCCGCACGCCCGGCTCGACCGTGCCGAGGTCCTCGCCGATCACCGCCGTCCCGGCCCGGTGCGCCTCCAGCGCCAGCACCCCGAGCATCGCCTCCGCGTCGTACCGGACGTACGCGCCCTCGGTGGGCGGGTGTCCGGCCGGCACCCACCAGAGGCGGAACAGGCCCATCACGTGGTCGATCCGCAGGGCCCCGGCGTGCCGGGCGACACCCCGCAGCAGCTCGGCGTACGGCGCGTAACCGGCCTCGGCGAGGGCGTCCGGACGCCAGGGCGGCAGGCCCCAGTCCTGGCCGTGGGCGTTGAAGGCGTCCGGCGGGGCGCCGACCGCGATGCCGCCGGCCAGCACGTCCTGGAGGGCCCAGGCGTCCGCGCCGTCGGGGTGGACGCCGACGGCCAGGTCGTGGATCAGACCGACCGCCATGCCGGCCTCGCGGGCGGCCCGCTGGGCGGCGCCGAGCTGCTGGTCGACCTGCCAGGCGAGCCAGCGGTGGAACTCGACCCGGTCCCCGAGCTCCTTCTCCGCCTGCCCGGTCTGTGGGCCGTCCGGGTGACGCAGGCCCTTCGGCCAGTGGTGCCAGTCGGGGCCGTGCTCCTCGGCCAGGGCGTTCCACAGGGCGTGCCGGCGCAGCCACTCGCCCTCACGGCGCAGGTACGCCTCGTACCCGGCCTGCCGACCGGGGCCGCGCGGCACCTCGTGCAGCAGTTCCAGGGCCTCGCGCTTGAGCCGCCAGACGGCGTCGCGGTCGATCAGCCCGTCGTGGCCGAGCACCTCCTCGCGCAGCCGGGCGGCGCGGCGGGTCAGGTCCTCGGCCCGGTCGCGCCGGTCGCCGTCCAGGTGGGCGTACTCGGGGACGGCCTCGATCCGCAGGTGCACCGGGTCGGCGAAGCGGCGGGAGGAGGGGCGGTACGGGGAGGGGTCGGACGGGCTGGTGGGCAGGCCCGCGTGCAGCGGGTTGATCTGCACGAAGTCCGTGCCGAGGGCGGCGCCCGCCCACTGCGCCAGCTCGGCGAGGTCGCCGAGGTCACCCATGCCCCAGGAGCGGTCGGACAGCACCGAGTACAGCTGGGCGAGGAACCCCCAGCCGCGGCCGGGGAGCGGCGGCAGCCGCTCGGGGGCGACGATCAGCACGGCACGGGCCGTCCGCCCCTCGCTGTGGGCGGTGAGCACGTGCCGTCCCAGCGGCAGGTCACCGGGCACCCAGTGCGAGTGGCCCCGCGGCAGCTCCCAACTCCCGCCGTCCTCCAGCTCGATGTGCAGCCGCGCGTCCGCCGGCAGGTCCAGGGCGGTGCGCCGGCCCTGCCGGACCACCACGCAGGGCGGCAGCAACCGGCCCCGCTGCTCGGCCCGGTGGCGCTCCAGCGCCGCCTCCGTCTCCTCCGGCGTCCCGGCCGCGACCCCCATCGCCGCCAGCACCGCGACCAGCGTCCGCGCCCCCACCGACTGCCCGCCCGGCCCCGGATGCCGGGTGTCCACCCCGTACGCCCGCGCCAGCGCCACCAGTCGGGCGGGCGGCGGCGGGGCGTCCTGTGCCGGTACCTGCCCGGCTCCGTCACTGTCGTGGTAAGCGGCCACTCGCGGCTCCTGCGCTGTCTCGGCTACGCCCGTTCAGGACGACCCCTTTCCTACCCGGGTGACACCTCGATCACCCAGCGCGACACGGCGGCGGCCCCGCCGAGCGCGGCGCGAGGCCCCGCCAGCCTTGAAGGGCTGCGGCGCCCACACGAGGATCTCGCGAGGGCGCCGCCGTACAACCGCGCTTCCTTGCAAAGCGTCAGAAATCCCTTGATGGGAAGGTTTTGGATACGGGAACAGGCATACCGTCCAGCACCTGAGCCCGTTCCAAAATTCGATCTTGAGCGCACGGCAGGTATCCGTCCCGCACCCGAGGCGCACGGGGCGCGGCCCCGATTGTGGGCTATTGCCACGGCCCGCGGCTCAGGCTCGACGAAATCGGACCGCCCCCCTTCGCGCCCGACACGGACCGGCGTCGTCCTGTCACAGGTGATCAAAAGTCGCGGGCACGGACCCGGCAAGATCATTGAACCAAGTCCGTGCCGCGAAGCTCTACAGTCAGAGGAATTCCCTGCCGATTCCCCCTCAGAGGACAGTTTCTGATCCCGAAAAGCCAGGAGTTCCCCGCCCAACTCTCACCATGCCGCGAACCGAGCTCGACCGAAAACCGTCGACCTCACCCGCGCCTTGCTTTCCCCGTCGCACCTTCCTTCACGCATCGCTCAAGAGCTTCGACATACTCAGGGCCCAGGGATTCCAGTCGAGACCTGATCCACTGCCGCCCGGGGATCCCAAGCGCCGCCCAGCGCCAGGAGAGGGCATGCCTCGGCCCTCGCTGCCGGGCGAATACCCCCCTCCCCAATGATCCTGCGAATCCATGGCAAATGTCCGCGATCATATAGACATCACCCTGAAAAGATTCGCCAGTATGGCCGCCCTCATGCGGAGCAACCACAACACCCTCCCTGGCCAGGGATCGAATCTCAAGGAGACCCTGCGTAAGCAGAGCCGCAACAACATCCCTGGGCGTGCACCTAGCCATCACAAACCTCTGATATAAATTGGCGTCTCCCACGATATCCCACCGAGACCTGTACGTTCGTTATACTCCGCCCGACTAATCAGTTCAGCAGCCCTATGGTTTCCGTTCTGCATCGCCCCATTCCGCCCCACAGTGAGGTAGCCTCCGTCTTTCGGTCGAAGAACGGAATTAAGAAGCTTTCGCGAAGTGAGCCTGGAGATTGCCCGAGCCTTCGCGGGACTATCCGGCGTCCCGCCTACGTCCGGGAGTTTGATCCCACGAAGATCCCCCACCGTCGCGTTCGGTTCCTTGCCAAAAACTCTCGCCAGTAAACCGGGGGTTGCAGGCTCGCAGTTGCTGTTGTGAACGAGGACCGGCGCCGCCCCTGCCACAACGTAGTACGTGTGGAGGAGGTTGACGGTGAGGTTGTGGGTGGTGACGGCGTAGGGGTAGTTGCGGACGGACTGGATGGTGAGGGTGGTGCCGTCGGGCTTGCGGAGCTGTTCACCGGAGGTGAGTTCTCCGGCGTCGACCCACTGCTGGCGGGTCTCGCTCCAGTAGGGGTGGTGGTGAGTGGAAGTGATCTTCGCCTGGTCGTCGGCCGGGGGGCCGCGGGGGCCGGCGTCGTCGGTGAGGGTGAGGTCGGTGAAGTCCTTGTCGTCGGGGGTGGTGATCGTGGCAGTGACGGGTTCGGGGTGGGTCTCGCCGGTCTGGGGGTCGGTCGCCATGACGACGTCGCCCTCGTGGACCTCCTCGATCGGCTTGAGAGTGCCGTCCCCCATCAGGACCTGAGTCCCAGTCTGGAAGCTGTTGCGGATGCAGCTCGCGGCGACCGAATCATCGGCGCCCTTGGCCGCGGCGTTGGGCTCTGTTCCTGGTGCGTCGACCGCTGTTTCTTTTGCTGCTTTTTCCTCTGCCGCCTTGGCTGCCGCTCTCTCGGCCGCTCTGGCCTCGTCCCCGGCCGTCCTGGCAGCGACGTACGCGGCCTCGGCCTCCTTGGAGGCGCGTTCGCCGAGCCGGATGGCGGTGTAGGCCTTCTCGATCTCCTTGTAGATCTTGGTGGCCTGGATGAACACCTTGACGACCTTGAAGATCTTGCCCCAAGGCACCACGTTGAGTGCGGTGTTGATGCAGCCCATCACGTCGCCCTTGGTGAAGCAGTCACGGGCGTCGTTGAAGCCGATCAGATCGCCGACGATGTCGACCACCTTGTGCACGAGCTCATCGCGCTTGTGCTTGCTCGCGCGCAGGGCCTGGTCGGCGGCGTCCTTCTTGTTCTTCGTGTCGTCCTCTGCCGGCGTGCTGGTGCTGCCCGGTCCCGGGGAAGGCGAACCGGTAGCTTCGGGCTTGGGGGACATGTTGCCGTTGGAGTCCCAGTGGAAATCGGAGCACTGCGGTTCGCAATCGGGGTGCAGACCACTGGCATCCGACTTGTTGATCGGGCTGTTGTTCGCGTACGCGTAGGCGTTCCACTGCTGGGGGTCGCCGGCGTCCATGATCGGGTCGGGGCTGATGAAGCGGCCCGTCTTGGGGTCGTACTCGCGCGCACCGAGGAGGGTGAAGCCTGTCGACTTCTCCTTGGTGCCACCCACGAACCCCTTGTCACCGGCCCAGACGCCCGTCGCGGGCTGGGTGCCTCGCTCGTTGCCGAACGGGTCGGTGAGGCGGCGGACATGGGCGAGGGTCGCCGAGTCGAACTGGACACCGTTGGTGCCGTGCGGGTCCGCGCCCTGGTACGCCAGCTTGGACGCGCCGTTGGTGGTGGTGCGGGTGATGGAGAGGCCGTTGGGCGCCGCGTAGGTGCGGACGTTGGTGGCCACTCCGTTCTCCAGCGTCAGCTGGTCCGCGCCCAGGCTGAGCGTGACCTTGCCGGCCTCGCGGCGGATCAGCTGGTTGCCTGAGGCGTCGTAGACGTAACTGGTCGCGCCGTTCTGGCCGGTGCCGGTGATCTGGTCGAGCTTGCCCTGGGCGTTCCAGGTCAGCGTCCTGGTGCCCGGGGTGTCGGTGATCGACGTGGTGTTGCCTGCGGCGTCGTACGTGTAGGAGGTGACCGCGGTGCCGGCCGGGCCGGTCTGCGTGGACTTCATCAGCGCGTGCGGGCCGCCCGTGCCGCCGCCCGTCTTCGGGTCGGAGGACGGGGTGTTGGGGCCGGTGCCGAAGGTCTGGGTGGTGGTGACGTCCTTGGTCGCGTTGCCCGTGACGTCCTTCTGGACCAGCTTCGTGCGGTTGCCGATGAGGTCGTACTCGTACTGCTGCCAGTACGGGGCGGGCCCGCCGATGCTGGGCTTGCCCGCGCTCACCGACGGGCCGTCGGTGTTGGCACAGGCCCCGACTGCCGGCACGCTCGGCTGCGGCTTGGTGGTCTGGGTGCCGGTGTCGGTCCAGGCCTGGGTGAGCCTCCCGAGGTAGTCGTGGGTGAAGCACTGCAGGTCGGCGACCTGGCCGTCCTGGGCGTCGCGGGCCGAGGTGACCTGGCCCAGCGGGTTGTAGGTGTAGTCGACGGCGTCGACATTCGCTGTCGCGGCGGTCTGCTTGTCCAGGACCGAACGCGTCACCCGGCCCGTGGCGTCGTCGATCAGCACGGTGGCGACCACCTGCGCACCGGCGCGGCCCACGGTGGTGCGGTACGGCCGGCCGTAGGGGTCGTAGCGGACGTCGGCCACGAATGTCGTGGTCGCGACGCCGATGGTGCTGGAGAGGCCACCGAACTGACCGACCGTGTCCGTGGCGAAGGTCAGAGTCTCCCGCCCCATACCGGCCACCGCCGGCATGGTCGTGGTCAACAGGCGGCCTGCGGCATCGTAGGTATTGTCGGTCTGATAGACGCCCGCGAGACCGCTCTCCACCCCCGTCCCCGAGATGGTGGTCTTGGTGCCGCGTTCGCGGTATCCGATGTCGTAGCCGGTGATCTCCGACTTGAAGACCTGCCCGCTTGCGTTACGGGTCGAGGACGTCGGCTTTCCCTTGGCGAGGGTGTCGTAGGTCCAGGAAGCGACCTGCTTGGCCGAGTCGGTCGTCGCGCCCTCGTAGGCCGCGATGTTACGGCCGAGCAGGTCGGTGACGCTGGTGGCGCTCTTGCCTCGGGAGTCCGTGACGGTGACGAGGTTCTTGCTGTCGTCGTACGTGGTCGTCCCGGTACCCGAGTCCGGGTCGGTGGACTTCACCGGACGGCCCAGCAGGTCGTACTCGTACGTCCACTGGTTGCCGGCCCCGTCCTTCCGCCAGGCCTCCTTGCCTTCCGGCGTGTAGCCGTAGGTAGTCTCGTCGTACGCGCCGGTCGGGGTGTTGGACTTGTACTGGCGCAGGGCGACCGTCCTGCCGCGGGCGTCCGACACCGTCGCGCTGGCGTAGCCGCCGGCCGGCGGGGTGGTGCGGACCTCGTCGGCTCCGGGAAAGTCCGTGTGGGAGCGCCACTGCTCGACGCCGTAGGACTGGAGGACCGAGTCGGTCACCCGGCCGGCGCCGTCGTACTTCTCGACGGTCTGGGACGGAATCTTGCTGTCCGGGTTAACCCCGCCGTTGGGCAGGAAGAGCTGACCGCTGGGCGATGCCTGATCGTTGTAGTAGGCGGCGCTGGTCTTGATCTGCCAGCCGTGCGAGTCGAACAGCGCATCGGTGATCATGCGGCCGGTGGCCCCCGAGGGGCTGCTGGCCTGGGTCTGGCGGATCCGGCCGAGGCCGTCGTAGATGGTGAAACTGGAGGTGTAGGTCTCCTCCTTGGTTGACATGTCACCCATCAAGGCCTGGGTGAGGACGTGCGAGGGCGCGTTGGAACCGTTGACCGAGTAGGAGAACCTACGGTTGGGACGGTTGGGGTATGTCGCGCGGTCATTGCCGGGACTCCAGCCCGCCACCGCCCGACCAAGGGAGTCGAACTCCTGCTCGCCGACCCGGCCGTTCTCGTCCTTGATCTTGAGTGCCGAGCCGCGACCCACGTCGAGGGTGCTGACGGTCTGCCAGCCCAACGGGTTGGTGTGGGTCACCTGGGTCGGCAGCTGACCGGTGGCCGGCGAGTAGGCCGTCTTGGTCTCGGCACCGGACGGATGAGCGGCGTCGGTGCGGGTCGGGTCGACGGTGCTGACGACCCGGCCGTAGGCGTCGAAGCTCGCCCGGGCGGTGGTCCGGTAGACCGGCTGGCCCGTCGCGTCGTAGCGCTCCAGGACCTCGGTCGAGGTCTGTTCGGCCTTGGCGTCGACCTTGCCGAGGCCTTGGCTGTCGAAGTAGGAGCGGGTGTCGGCGACCGTGTTGTCCTTGGTGGCGGTCTGCCCGCAGGCTCCCCTGAGCACCAGGGTGCGCGAGGCCAGCTGCGTCGGCACGCCGCCGGGGCCGGTGGCGTACTCGAAGGAGGTGCAGAGCAGCTGCTCGGGGTGCGTGACGTCGCCGTTGTCGTAGACCGTCAGTGGCCGGGCGAACACCGTCGAGTCGTACGTGGTGGAGCGCTCACTGGTCCGCCAGTTGCCGTTGGCCAGCTTCGCCCGGTTGGTCACCTTGAGGGCGTTGACGGCCCGGGCGGTGATCGCGGGCATGCCGCCGGACTGGTTGCGGGTGGCCGTGATCGGACCGATCCACGGATCGGTCACCATGGTGGACAGCAGCTCGCCGTTGTCACCGGTGTAGCTGGAGGAGTCCCGGACGAAGCCGGCCAGGACGTTCTCGTCCTTGATGGTGCCGCCGTGCGCGTCCGGCACGGACACCTGGCGGGTCGTGCCGTTGGCGAGGACGTCGCCGTCCATGCCGCGCAGGAAGGTGGCGACCGACTTGGTGCGCGGCGCCTCGACATCGCTGCCGCTGCCGGTGCGGGTGGTCACCGTCGCGTACCCGCGGAACTGGTCCCAGGTGCGGAACTTGGGGTCGGCCGTCTCGGAGTCGTTGCGGTGCCAGGCCGCGCCGCCGCCGTACTCGTAGTCGGTGACGACCATGGGCTGGCCGCCGGCGACCGAGTCCTCCTGGGTCACCGACTTCACGACGATCTTGTTGAACCAGTCGTTCACCGGATCCGGCGCCGTCTGCCCCGGCAGGTACCACTTGACCGGCATACAGGCCAGCGTGTTGCCGTCCTCGGAGGCCGGCATCTTCCCGCCGGCCTCGCGCGAGCACTCGGCGGGCTGGTAGACGACGTTGACCAGGCCACCGGTCTCGGTGGTGATCTTCTGGATGCGCGGACGCTTGTAGGGCTCGACGGATGCCTTGTTGCCGTCCGGCTGGGTGATCTGGCCCGCGACGCGGTTGGCGATCTGCAGCGGCTGGAAGTACACCGCCGGCAGCGTGAGCGGCGTGCGGTTGTTGCTTCCGGTGCGCTGGACCGAGTCGAGCCACAGCGACGGCGAGGTGCCGTCACCCGGGTCCTGGAAGGACTGGTTGAGGGCGAAGGAGTCGACCGACCGGTACTTCGCGCCGTCCCAGACCTCGGTGTCGATCTTCGTCATCCGCTTGGTCGTCCAGAAGGTCGGCGAGTAGACGGTGCAGTCACCGGTGTCCTTGCAGTCCTGGTCGACCGGGGTGTCCGGCCAGCGCTTGGCGTTGGCCTTGGTCCGCAGGGACGGGTCGCAGCTGAAGTCCTTGTCCGCCAGGCAGCGCTCGGCGGTCCGGAACCACACCTGGGCGGCCGGGTTGGCCTTGCCCTTGGCCGCGATCTGGTCGGGCAGGCGCTGGCCGTAGCCGACCCACGTCGGGTAGCTCGCCCGCTCGTACTTGGTCCGGGTGCCGTTGCCGTTGTTCTGGCCGCCGCCCCGGGCGTAGTAGTTCTGCTCCTGGTCGTACCGGTAGGTGATCAGGTTCTGGTGCGGGTCGACCACGTAGTCCAGCGACCACTGCCAGCCCATCTGGTTCCAGGAGTTGGTGGCCGGCGAGCCGGTCTTCAGGCACGGGTCCTGACCGCCCGGCCAGTAGATCGGTACGGTGGAGACCGAGTTGCTGGCCTGGTCGGTGCCGTCGCCACCGGGCAGGTGGTTGGCACCGAAGTAGAACTGGACGCCCTCGGTGGTGGTGATCCGCCAGGCCTCGCCGTTCCAGGCGCCGTTGTTCTGGCCGGTCAGCCGCTCGACCTTGGTGCCGTCCTCGCCCTGGAGGTGCCACTCGCAGGACTTGTCGTCCTTGACCAGCTGGCCCGCGTGGCCCGCGAGCGAGAGCTGGAGCAGGTCGCCGCCCCAGCACTGGTCGCCCGACTTGTCGATCCCGGCGTCCTTGCAGCCCTTGTAGCCGCGGACGATGGAGCCCGGGTGCCACGCCCAACCCTCACCGATCCAGGAAGGCTGGGCGTTGGTCGACGCGGTCTTGCCGTCCACCGCGGACGAGTCGTAACCGAGCGAGACGTCCGGGGCCGGGCCGGCCAGCGCCGAGGGCAGCTCGACGGTGTAACCGTAGGTGAAGTTGCCCGCGTTGGAGCCGGACTGCCAGGAGGCGGACGGGGTGATCGGCGAAGCCGTGAAGTCACCGCCGCTGCCCTTGGTGCCCGCCTCGACGGCGAGCGCCACCGTGGGGGACGCGACGCCCGGCGCCCCGAAGGCCCCCGAGGCGAGGGCCTTGCCGACGGCGGGGGTGGCCGGCTGCGGGACGTCGACCTCGGCCACCAGACGGCCGGTCGAACCGTCCCGGTGGGACGCCACCGGCGTGCGCGTGTCGCAGCCGGTGGCCCCCGGAGTCGTCAGCGCGCAGCCGGGCAGCTGGACGATCCGAGCACGCGACGCCCAGTTGGCGCCGGCGTTCTCCGCCCAGGCCTGGATGTCGATCCCGACCTCGACCCGCCCGGCACCGGACCCCTGGCCGGTATCGGTGACGCCCACCAGCGCGCCGTTCACGCCCGCGGCGTCGGTGCGGGCCTGGTCGGCCAGCTCGATCCGGAGCGCGGGCGAAGCGTCATCGGCCGCCGGAGCGGTTCGGGCCGCCGTCTTCGGGCCGGGCACCGGAGCGATCCAGACCGGAAGGGATCCGGCCTGGATCGGAACCGAGGTCGGCGTCGCGCCGGCTGCCGACGACGCCTTGGCCGCGGCGCCGCCGAGGACGGCGGTGGCCGTTCCGGACGGCGGGCTGGAGTCGGCCGGTGGCGACCACTTCACACCGGGGTCCGGCGTGTGGCCGGCGGGCTTGCCGTCGGCGCCCTTCACCGGCTGGACCTCGGGCACCGGCGTGTTCGGCGGCACCCACACCTCCGGTGGGGCCTCCGCATGGGCGACCGCCTCCAGCGAAGGGAGCGTCACCCCGGACATGGTGACGGCCAGAGCCGCCACCACGGCCACGCGCGAACTTCGTATTCGGGTCAACAGGCTTATGGATCTGGACAATTGATCCCCTCTTGGGATTTTCCAAAAGCTTGACCGGCGCCGATCGCACCGGCACGGGCCCCGGAACCCTAGAGGCACACGACCCACCCAAGGCAGGAAAGAAGAGAATCACCCCGCGTGACTCATGTCACACAGAGAGCAATGTGTCACCACCCCCGACAAGTCGGACAACTTGTCGACATAACCCTTTGACAGTGGAGCAGTTGTGAAGGCAGCGTGCGGCCGATCTCTGCTCACATCACCCGACGACAGGGGGGCTTTCATGTCGAGGTCGCATTCGCCATCTCCTTCCGTTTTGAGACGACCTATGGGAATACGGACATTCCGCGCGGCAATTCTGCCGCTCGCCTGCACGGCCGTCCTTTCCCTGGGCGCCGGGCTGTTGGCGGTGCCTGGTACCGCGGTGGCGGCTTCGGACGACCGCAACCACGGCCCCGCCGACACTTCGTGGCCCACGCCTCCGGCCAATGGACAGCCCGGCTCCACCTCGGCACAGACCGAGGCGATTCGCGCCGCCCAGGCGAAGGCGAAGAGCACCGGAAAGCCCGTGGTGGTCGACTCCATGACCACGGGCGGCAGCCAGACCACCGCCAACCCTGACGGCACGCTGACCACCGACTCCTCCCCCGTGGTGGAGCGGGTCAAGAACGCCGACGGCACCTGGCGCACCGTGGACGCGACCCTGCGGGCCAACCCCGACGGCACGGTCGCACCCGCCGCCGTACCGTCCGGCCTCACCTTCTCCGGCGGCGGCAACGGCCCGCTGGCCACCATGGCGACGGCCGACGGCAAGAAGCTGTCGATCAAGGCGCCGTTCAACCTGCCGAAGCCCGAACTCATCGGCAGCAGCGCGCTCTACCGCTCCGTCCTGCCCGATGTCGACCTGGAGCTGGCCGCCACCGCCGCGGGTGGCTGGCGCCAGGTCCTGATCGTCCGCACCGCGCAGGCGGCGGCCGACCGAGGATCACGAAGCTCCACCTCGACACCACCGCCGACGGACTGACCGTCAAGGCGGACGCCAACGGCAACCTGTCGGCGGAGGACGCCTCCGGCAAGGCCCGTTTCACCGCGCCGACTCCGGTCATGTGGGACTCGTCCACGGCCCCCGCCACGGACACCCAGCCCACGGCCGCGGCCAAGTCCGCCGCCGCGCCGGCTGCGGACGGTTCCCCTGCCACGGCCGTCTCCGACAGCAAGGCCCCCGGCCCCGGCGCCAGGACCGCGCCGATCGCCACCACCGTCAGCGGCGGCGGCATCGACCTGGTTCCGGACGCCTCGCTCCTCGCCCAGGGCACCGGCCCCTGGTTCATCGATCCGGGCTGGAACCCCAGCGTCGACAACGGCACCCAGGCCTGGGCCCAGGTGCAGTCGGCCTACCCGGAGACGATGGAGTACAACGGCACCAAGGACGGCCAGGACACACCCGCGGCCGGCTACTGCGGCTACATCGCCAACACGAACAACCGCTGTGACAAGGAAGGCAAGGAGCGGGCCTACTTCCAGGTCGGTCTGAACTCGGCGTTCTGGGACTCGACCGTCCTCAGTGCCAAGCTCTACGCCACCGTCGCGATGTCGTCCAGCCCCTCGACCTCCACCCCGATGGGCCTCTACTCGACCGGGGCCGGCAACAACAACCCGATCAACCAGTGGACGCGCTGGAACGCCCAGCCGTGTCTCCAGCTGGGAAACTGCTCCAAGGTCGGCATGAACTGGATCTCCGGCGGTGGCGGCAAGGAGTTCGACGTCTCCAGCCAGATGGTCCAGGCCGCGCGTGAGCACTGGGGGGGATGGACGTTCATGTTCGCCCCGGACGACGAGAACAACAAGTACTTCCACCAGCGGTTCGCCAACAACCCGCACGTCGTCGTGACCTACGACTTCACGCCCCACATCGGCTCCCCCGCGACCAGTCCGACCCCGGGCTTCGCGGGTAACGCGGCATCCAGCGAGTGTCAGACCCCCGGCACCGCCAACCCCTGGGACAACCCGGGCTGGGTCGGGATCAACACCGACATCAACCTGAGCGTGGACACCTGGTCGCCGACCGGCGAGCAGCTCTGGACGTCGTTCAAGATCTGGGACGACGACAACGGCTCCTCCAAGCTCTACGAGACCGGCTGGGCGGCGAGTTCAGGCCGTAAGAACGCGAGCGTCGGGTCACTGATCGACGGTCACCAGTACGGCTGGTTCGCCGCCACCACCGACGGCACGCTCACCAGCGCGAACAGCCCGATGTGCTTCCTGCGCATCGACCGCACCCCGCCGACCGCCCGGATCACCTCGACGGACTTCCCCGAGTCGGGCACCCTCGGCGGGCACCCCAAGCTCGTCGGCCAGGACGGCTACTTCACCCTGACCGGCACCGACCCGGCCCCGGCCACCGGCGGTCGCTCCTCCGGGCTGGCCTGCGCCCGTTGGACCACCGATCCGATCCAGGCCGCGGCCACCGGGTGGAAGTGCACCGACGGCGGGAACGTCATCAACAAGATGGAGGACGACGGCAGCTTCCGGCTGAAGTACTTCGCCAACCGCTGGGGGACGAACATCCTCTACCTGCAGACCCAGGACAACGCCGGCAACATGTCCCAGCCGGTCGCGTACTCCTTCTTCGTCCCGAGCAACCCCGCCGCGGGTGACCCGATCATGGGCGACATCGACGGCGACCGGAAGGCCGACGTCCTGCTGCCGGACGGCACAGGTTCACTGCGGCTGGTCGGTGCGAACGCCGACCCGTACGCAGCCCCGAACACCACACCCTCCTCGGCCCCCGGAGCGGACGGCAACCAGGACTGGAGCACGGTCCAGATCACCCACCGGGGTTCCTTCAGCAGCCGGAACGTCGACGACCTGATCGCCCATGCCCCCGGTGACGCCAGTCTCTACCTGTACGCCAACGACGACACTGCGGGTCACCTCGACGGTCAGGCGAAGTACCAGCTGTCGAAGAGCCGCACGTGCATGCTGCCGGACGGCGCCGAGATCGGCTGCGGTACTTACCGGTACGGCACGGACTGGTCCGCGGTCACTCAGATCGCGGCGTTCGGCTCTCCCACCGGTGACACCCCCGTGGATCCCGGGACACCCACGGCCGGTCTGCCGCACTCGTCACTGCTCTTCGTCGAGAACGGCTGGCTGTGGCTCGGCCAGCAGGCAACGAACAAGCACCTCGACGGCCCGTCCATCCTGCTGTCACAGAGTCCGAAGTGGGACAACTACGAACTGATCACCCCAGGCCCCGCCAAGGGGACGAACATCCCGACGGTGTGGGCCCGGTCCAAGTCCGACGGCACCATCCACGCCTATCAGCTGGCCCTCACCCCCGGGGGCGCCTTCGACGCTTCCGCGTTCGACGACCCCGACAAGGGGTGGCTGGCCAGCGGCGTCGACGCCAAGCTCTACCCGAAGGTGGGCTCCAACGGCGACCTCACCGGCGACGGCATCCCGGACCTCTGGGCCGTGGACACCAACAACCAGTTGATCGCCTGGGCCGGCGTCGGGACCAAGGCCCCGAATGTCAACAGCGGCGCGACGGTGACCGGCCTGGACAAGACCCCGGTCGTGCTCGGCAACCTCAACCGCCCGATCGGCAACTGGCTCGCGGCCCCCGACGGCACCAACACCGTCCCCGACGGCCAGAAGCACGCCAACGGCACGGCCTCGGGTGTCAGTTGGATCAACAACGAAACCGTGGACGGCCGGTTGATCACGGTGGGCGCATTCAGCCCCGGGGCCGCTTCGAACATAACCATGTCGGGCCCCGTGGTCGACACCCGCAAGAGCTTCACCGTCTCCACCTGGGCCAAGTCCGGCCCCGTCGGCGGCGTGATCGCCAGCCAGGAGACCGGGCACGGCAGCACCTTCCTGCTGTACAGCGACGGCGCGGGCAAGAACTGGCGCTTCGCCCTGGCGTACGGTGACGACGACGGCTGGTCGTACGACTTCACCGACACCGAGAACGCCGCCGCCCAGGTCCACCCCGGGGTCTGGACCC
The DNA here is from genome assembly GCF_042792155.1 of Kitasatospora sp. NPDC056651. Lineage (NCBI taxonomy): Bacteria > Bacillati > Actinomycetota > Actinomycetes > Kitasatosporales > Streptomycetaceae > Kitasatospora > Kitasatospora sp. NPDC056651. Next base: position 17,474 of record NZ_JBHTWX010000007.1, read on the forward strand.
GACTGACCGCCTCCTACAACGCCGGTACCGGAGCGATAGCGCTCTACGTCGACGGCGTCCTGGCGGGCACCAAGGTCCACCGGGCGAGCACCAGCCCGGCGTCCTCGGGGCCGTTCACCCTGGGCCGGTACAGGTACCAGTCCAAGCCGAGCACCAGCTTCGACGGCAGCATCAGCAGCACCGCCGTCTACCCGTTCGCGGTGGCGCCGACCGCGCCGAACGCGACCAGCGTCATCCGCTCGGGCGTCAACGCCGGCATGTGCCTGGACGACGTCAACGCGAGCACCGTCAACGGCAACCCGATCCTGCTGGTGGGATGCAACGGCACCCCGGCGCAGCAGGTCGCGCTCGGGAACGACGGCTCCGTCCGTGTCAACGGCGGGTGCATCGCCCCGGTGAACGCCGGCACCGTGAACGCCACGCAGCTGGAGTACCACAACTGCGACGGCACCGCGGCGCAGAAGTGGGTCCCGCTCGCGAACAACGGGCTGTACCACCCGGCCTCCGGTCGCTGCCTCGACCTTCCGGGCGGGCAGGCGACCAGTGGCGCCCGGCTCCAGCTGTTCGACTGCGCCTACGGCACCAGCCAGCAGTGGAGCATGCCGACGCTGAACTCGGCCGTGCTGCCCGCGCCGCCACGCTCCTGACCTCGGGGTTCTGAGCAGGGCCAGGGCCCGCGTCGCGATCGGCGGCGCGGGCCCGACGCGTTCCCCGGGCCGGCCGGAGGGACAACGGACAAGGGGACTAATCACAGCAAACCAGGCATAGCCGTCGACGGCGTTGACACCTGATCGGCCGACTGGTGGGGTTGTCGGAGATGTGGTTCCGGCCTGGCGAGGAGGCCCCTGTGCAAGCCCGTGTGTCCGTTGCGGCCGGGCGGCGGCTTCGGTCGCAGTTGGAGCAGAGTCCGGCGTTGCGCGAGGTCGTGCACCACCCCGCGGCGGTGGCGGCGCGGCAGGCCACTGCACGGACGTGCCGTCAGCTGGTGCCGCGGACGGCGGACCGGCTGATCGCCGACCTCAAGGGAACGGAGCCACTGTTGGCATCGGTGCGCGAGGAACGGGCGGAGCGGGTGGACCGGGCGGAGCGGGTGGACCGGGCGGAGCGGGCGGAAAAGGCCGGGCGGCCGGAGCGGGCCGGGCGGCGGCCGGGCCGCCGGGCGATGCAGATCGCGGCCGGGGTCGCGGCCGCTGCCGTGGTCGGCGGTCTGCTGGCCGGGGCGGTGCCCTCGGCGGCGCACGCCGCCGGGTCGGCGCCCGTCGTCGGCTCGGCGGCGGCCGTGGTGAGCTCCGCGCCGCAGACGCCGCTGGGCAGCGTGACCGACCCGAAGGTCTTCCCGAAGCCGCAGCAGCAGACCGCGGCCGGCAAGCCCGTCGCGGTGCCGTCCGCCGTCACGCTGGTGACCGGGGACAAGGCGGACTTCGCCGCGATCGGGGCCGTCCGCGAGGTGCTGGAGGTCGCCGGGGCGAGCGAGGTGACGCCGCGGCCGGACGCCGGCGCGCCGGCCGCCGGCTCGCTGGTGGTGTACGTCGGCCAGGGCGCCGACGGCGAACCCGGCCGGGTGCTGCGCCAGTTGGCCGCCGCGGCCGGTGGCGGGGACGGCGCCGCGCCCTCGCTCGCGGGCCTGCCGGCCGGCGGGTACGTGCTGTCGGCCGGTCAGCTGCCGGCCCAGGGCGGCGGGACGTACGGCGCCGTGGTGCTGGCCGGCGTGGACGCCACCGGCACCTTCTACGCCGCGCAGAGCCTGCGTCAGCTGCTCGCCGCCGTACCGGCCGGGCAGGGGCAGGCCCCCGGGGCGGCCGGGCTCGGCCTGCCCGGGATCACCCTGCGGGACTGGCCGACCGGCGCTCCCGTGCGCGGCACCGCGGAGGCCTTCTACGGCACCCCGTGGACCGCCCAGCAGCGGCTGGAGCAGCTCGACTTCCTCGGCCGTTCCAAGCAGAACTTCTACCTCTACGCGCCCGGTGACGACCCGTACCGGCTCTCCCGCTGGCGCGTCCCCTACCCGGCCGCCCAGGCCCAGGAGCTGCGCGAGCTGGGCGTCCGGGCGCGGCAGAACCACGTCACGCTCGGCTACGCGATCGACCCGGGGCAGTCCTTCTGCTTCAGCTCCGGCAAGGACGCGGACGCGCTGGTGGGCAAGCTCGACGGGCTGCGCGCCCTCGGCTTCACCGCCTTCCAGCTCCAGTTCCTGGACGTCAGCTACGACGAGTGGCACTGCGGCGGCGACCGCGGCAAGTACGGCACCGGGCCCGCCGCGGCGGCCAAGGCGCAGGCCGAGCTGGTGCGCAAGGTGCAGGACCGGCTGATCGCGAAGAACCCGGGCCTGGCACCGCTGTCGGTCGTCCCGACCGAGTACCACCAGCAGGGCTCCACCCCGTACCGCAAGGCGCTGGCCGCGGCGCTGCCGGAGGGCGTGCAGGTGGCGTGGAGCGGGGTCGGGGTGATCCCGGAGAAGATCACCGGTGCCCAGGCCTCCGACACCGCCGGGCTGTACGGGCGCCCGCTGCTCACCATGGACAACTACCCGGTCAACGACGCCAGCCCGGACCGGCTCTTCCTCGGCGCCTACACCGGGCGCGACCCGGAGGTGGCCACCCGCTCGGCCGCGCTGCTGACCGGCGCGATGCGCCAGCCGGTGGCCTCCCGGATCGCCGTCGCCACCGCGGGTGACTTCGCCTGGAACCCGTCCGGCTACCAGCCCGAGGAGTCCTGGCGGGCCGCCGTGCGCTCGCTGGCCGGGCCGACCGGCGCCGCCGCGACGCCCGCCGGGACGGCGCTGTCCGCCGTCACCGCGCTGGCCGGGAACAACACCTCCTCCCCGCTGTCCAAGCAGGAGTCCGGCTACCTGACGCCGCTGCTGGACCGGTTCTGGGCGGTCGCCGAGCCCACCTCCGGCACCGCCCCCGACCTCGCCAGGCTGATCGAGGCCGCGGCCCCGCTGCGGGAGGCCTTCACCACCATGGCCACCGCCCAGCAGACCCTGGCCGGTACCCCGGCCACCGCCCAGCTGGCCGGCGAGGCCGCGCCCTGGCTGGGCCCGCTGCGCGACTACGGGCTGGCCGGGCAGGCCTCCCTCGACATGCTGCTGGCGCAGCACGGCGGCGACGGCGCCGCGGCCTGGAAGGCCCGGGTCGAACTCAACCGGCTGCGCGAGCAGCTGGACCGGGCCCCGGCCACCGTCGGCGCCGGGGTGCTCGGCCCGTTCCTGGAGCGCGCCGTGCGCGCCGCCGACAACTGGGCCGGCGTGGGCGGCGGCGCACTCGCCCCGACCACCACCATGGGCACCGCGCAGGACCACCTGCCCGCGCTGATGACCGACGGCGTGGCCGACACCTTCTACTGGAGCTCCGCTCCCCCGCAGCCCGGCGACGCGGTCGGCCTGGACCTCGGCGCCGGCCGCCCGGTCAGCGGTGTGACGGTGCTGATGGGCGGCTGGGGCGACGGCCCGGACGCCCGGAGCGCCGTCGACGACTACATCCGCGACGGCGTCCTGGAGTACTCCACCGGCGAGGGCGGCTGGAAGCAGCTCGCCACCGTGAAGAACCAGAAGACGGTCAGCGCCCACCTCCCGGCCGGCACCGTGGTCCGGGCGGTGCGGCTGCGGGCCACCGCCGCGCAGAAGACCGCCGTCGCGGTGCGCGAGTTCACCGTGACCGCCCCGGACGACTCCCCGGCCAGCGTCAGCGGCGGCCCCGACGCGCTGCCCGGTTCCTCCGCCGCCGCCGTGCTGGACGGCAACCCGGACACCGCCTACCGGGCCGCCAAGCCGCCGACCGCGCAGGACGAGCCGCTCACCGTCGAACTCGGCGCGGCCCGTCCGCTGGACCGGCTCACCGTGCTGACCGACCCCGCCGTGCGCGCCACCGCCACCGTCGCGGTGCGCCGGGCCGACGGCACCTGGGCCGACATCGGCACCGTGCAGCCCGGCTACAACGAGCTGCCGGCCGGCGGCCAGCCGGCCGACGCGTTCCGGCTGACCTGGAAGCCCGGCGGCGACCCGCCAGTGGTCAACCAGGTGATCCCCTGGTACGCGGACGCCCCGGCGGCCCGGCTCGACCTCGCCGACCCGGCCCTGGACGTGGTCACCGGCGCGGCCGCGCCGGTCCGGACCCGGGCCACCCTGGAGGCCGGCCGGCCCGAGGGCACCACCGGCGAGCTGCGCACCGAGGTGCCGGCCGCCGCCAAGGGCCTGACCGTCACCCCGGCCGGCCCGGTGAGCGTGCCGCGCGGCGGCCGGGTGGGTGTGCCGCTGCTGGTCGCGGCCGCCGCGGACACCCCGTCCGGGACGTACCGGGTGCCGGTGCAGTTCGTGTCCGGCGGCACCACCGTCCGGCAGGTCCTCCAGGTGCACGTGGTGCCGCCCACCGGCGGGGTGGACCTCGCGCTCGGCGCCAAGGCCACCTCCTCGGGCGACGAGACGGCGGACTTCCCGGCCTCGGCGGTCACCGACGGCGATCCGAAGACGCGCTGGTCCTCGCCGGCCAAGGACGACGCCTGGGTGCGGCTGGAGCTGCCGCAGGCGACCCGGCTGGGCGCGGCGGTCCTGCACTGGCAGGCCGCGTACGCCTCCTCGTACAAGATCCAGGTCTCGGCGGACGGGAACACCTGGACGGACGCGGCGACGGTGGACGGCGGCAAGGGCGGCGACGAGACGGTGCGCTTCGACGCGCCCGGCACGCGCTACGTCCGGGTGCAGGGCGTGGCCCGGGCCACCAAGTACGGCTACTCGCTGTGGGGCGTGGAGCTGTACGCCGTGACGGCGCCGACCGCACCGGCCACGCCTGGCGGGCCTGGCGGGCCTGGTGCCCCGGCCGGGCAGCAGCCCCCGGCCGGGCAGTCCCAGCCGGGCGGCGCCCCGGGCTCCGTCGCGGCGCGTCCGCAGGCGCCCAGGCAGTAGCGGAGGCCCGAGCAGTAGCGGCGGCCCGGCGGGAACGCGGCGGGCCGCCGGCTCCCCGGTGCGGGGGGCTCGGCGGCCCATGAGGCGCGTACCGACGGTGTGAGACGGGCGGGCCCTTGTGGAGCTGTGGTCAGGCGGAGAGCGGTTCGGGCTGCTCACCGCGGCGGACGGGGGCGGGGTGGGCGGGGTGTGCCCGGCCGAGCGGGACGGGGTGGGCCGGCTGCTCGGTGTGGTCGCGGTGCTCGTACTCCCCCCACTGCGGGGCGCGCAGCTGGTCCGCGCCGCCGTAGGGTTCCAGGTAGGGCCGCCAGCGTGGGTCCTTGATCCCGGTGCCGATGATGCGCCAGGCCAGGCCGCTGGGCGGCGCGGGTGGTCGTTTCATCCGCCAGCCGAGTTCGGTGAGGTGGCGGTCGGCCTTGGTGTGGTTGCAGCGGCGGCAGGCCGCCACCACGTTGTCCCACCGGTGCTGGCCACCGCGGCTGCGCGGGATGACGTGGTCGACGCTGGTGGCGGCGGCCCCGCAGTAGACGCAGCGGCCGTGGTCGCGGGCGAACAGCGCCCGGCGGGTGAGCGGGACGGGCCCGCAGAACGGGACCCGCACGAAGCGGGTCAGACGGACGACGGACGGCGCCGGAAGGGCGCTGGTGGCGCTGTGCAGAGTGACTTCCGAGTCCTCCAGGCTGACCGCCTTGTGGTTGAGGACCAGGATGAGTGCGCGGCGCATCGATACGACGCCGAGTGGCTCGTAGGACGCGTTGAGGACCAGGACATGCGGCACGGATGCCTCCTTGGACGCCTGCGGCGCGTGGCTCGCGCCGGGACGAGCGGTGGGATCGCACCACTCGTGCGCGATCTCCCCCAGTGTCGCCTTACGCCTTTGTACGGCGCCACCACTCCTGTGTAACGGACCCGGGGTGAACTCCGGGTGTGGTCTCCGTCATAGCCGGTATGCCCGGGGGGCGGTCGGGTTGCACCCGGGTGGCCGTGCGGCCCGCCCCGGGCGGCCGTGCCGGGTGGTCCTCCGGGGGCGCGGTTCGGCCGTCCGGAGCAGTGCCGGACCGGCCGGGGCCTCCCCGGAACCCCACCCAGGGGGGAGCGTGCGGGTGCGTTGACGGGGCGTCCGGGGGGATCCGTACGCCCTCCCGGCGTGTCCCGGTCGGTACCCGGGGGCGGATAGGCTGGAGCGCACGGTCCGCGGGCCGCTTGCCGGCGGTGCGGGCCCGACACACACCCAGCCAGGAAGGTCCGCACGTGTTCAGCTCCGGTGCCACCGGCCCGTCCGACGCGTCCCTGACGCTCGCCAACCCGACACCGGCCCCGAGCCCGACCGCGCAGTTGCCGGAACTCGACCTGCGGATACCGACCAGCGCGCAGGAGGTCTCGGACACCACCCGGCAGGCCGCCAGCTGGTTCGACACCCACTGGCAGGGCTGGCTGGCTGGCGGGCTGCGGATCGTCTTCATCATCGTGCTGGCCCTGGTGCTGCGGGCGGTGGTGCGCAAGCTCATCACCCAGCTGGTCGGGCGGATGGCGCGCGGCTCGGAGACCCAGGAGGAGAGCCGACTGGGCGGCCTGCTGGCCAACACCGGAGTGGTGAACACCGAGCGGCGCCAGCAGCGCTCGGAGGCGATCGGCTCGGTGCTGCGCAGCGTGGCCTCGTTCACCATCCTGGGCACGGCGGCGCTGATGGTGCTGGCCGCGCTGGGGGTGAACCTGGCGCCGCTGCTGGCGAGCGCCGGTGTGGCCGGTGTGGCGATCGGTTTCGGCGCCCGCAACCTGGTCACCGACTTCCTCTCCGGGGTCTTCATGATCATGGAGGACCAGTACGGCGTCGGCGACGAGATCGACACCGGGGTGGCCAGCGGCACGGTGCTGGAGGTCGGCCTGCGGGTGACCAAGCTGCGCGGCGCGAACGGCGAGATCTGGTACATCCGCAACGGCGAGGTGAAGCGGATCGCCAACATGAGCCAGGGCTGGGCGACCGCCTCGGTGGACGTGCAGGTCGGGTACAAGGAGGACCTGGCCCGGGTCGAGGACCTGATCCTGGCGACGGCCGAGGAGATGGCCAAGGAGGCGCCGTACGACGAGCTGATCTGGGCGCCGGTGTCGATCCTGGGCGTGGAGTCGGTCGCCCCGGAGTCGGTGGTGCTGCGGGTCGAGGCCCGGACCGCGCCCGGCAAGGCGGCCGCCGTGTCGCGGGCGCTGCGCCAGCGGCTGAAGGCGGCCTTCGACCAGGCCGGGATCCGGGTCAAGGAGGAGGCCCCGGTGGCACCCGCCGCCGCGGCGACCGGCGTGGTGATCGCCCCCTCGCCGGCGCCGGCCGCCGAGCAGGCCGCGCCTTCCGCCCTGGCCGACCCGGCCTCGCCGCGCTACCGGGCGACCGAGCCGATCCCGGCGGCCAAGGGCCCGGACGACGCGGCGAAGCCGTAGGCCCCCGGCCGTACGGACACGGACGAAAGCCCCGCTCCCACCACCTCGGGTTCCGACGGTGGGGGCGGGGCTTCGTGCTGTCCGGTAACGCTTCGGCATCCTCCGCTCCACCGGCCATTGACACCCCGCTGAGGCGGCCCTTACGGTCCTTCCCAAGCGACTGGAAAGTTTCCTAACAGTTCCTCAGGGCCCTTCCCGCCCTTACCCGACAGTTCGCCCGACCAGCCGAAAGAGGAGGATTCCGGGCATGACCAAGAGCACCGCCAAGGCCCCCCTCGCCGGCACCCCCAGCCTGCTGCGCGCCATCAACGACCGCGCCGCCCTCGAACTGCTGCTGGAGAACGGGCCGCTCTCGCGCACCCAGATCGGCTCCCTCACCGGGCTGTCCAAGCCCACCGCCTCCCAGCTGCTGGCTCGGCTGGAGGCGGCCGGGCTGGTCCTGCCGGTCGGCACCACGGCGGGCGGCCCCGGGCCCAACGCCCAGCTGTACCAGGTGAATCCGGCCGCCGGGTACGTCGCCGGGCTGGATGTCACCAACAGCGAGATCCGGGTCGCGATCGCCGACATCACCGGCACCACGCTGGCCGAGCACGCCGTGCCGACCAAGGGCGTGCCGGCCGCCGGGACCGTCCCCGCCGTGGCCGCCGCGGTGGCCGAGGCGGTCCGGGCCGCCGGGATCCCCGCGGGCGGCCTGCGCACCGCCACGATCGGGCTCGGCGGCGCCCCCGACCCGGTCACCGGCAAGCTGCGCTACGCCTCCCACCTGCCGGGCTGGCACTCGCCGCGGCTGGTCGAGGAGTTGACCGAGGCGATCGGCGCGCCGGTGTCGATCGAGAACGACGTGAACCTGGCCGCCGTCGCCGAGCGCTCCTCCGGCGCCGCGGCCGGCTTCGAGGACTTCGTCCTGCTCTGGGCCGGGGCGGGGGTCGGCGCGGCGATCGTGATCGCCGGGCGGCTGCACCGCGGCTTCACCGGCGGCGCCGGGGAGGTCGGCTACATGCCGCTGCCCGACTCCCCGGTCGAGTTCGACGCCCGCCGCCGCAAGTTCGGCGGCTTCCAGGCCCTGGTCGGCACGCCCGCCGTCCGGGTCCTGGCCCGGGAGCACGGGCTCGGCGCGGCCACCGCGCAGGAGTCCATCGCCAGGGCGCTGGCCACCCCGGGCGCGGGCGACGCCTTCCTCGCCGAGCTGGCCGGGCGGCTCGCCGTCGGGCTGGCGGTGATCGTCGCCGTCGTCGACCCCCAGCTGGTGGTCCTCTCCGGCGTGGTGCCGACGGCGGGCGGCGAGCGCCTGCGCGCGCTGGTCGAGGACGAGTTGGCGCGGGTCTCGATCGCCCGGCCGGAGGTGCGCAGCAGCGCCCTGCCCGGCTCGCCCGTCCTGCTCGGCGCCCTGCAACGTGCCCTGTCCGACGCCCGCGAGGCGGTCTTCTCCACCCACTGACGCTCCGTCCGACGACGCTCCGCCCACCTCCACTCCGCCCGATGACGCTCCGCCCGCTTCCGCTTCCGCCCACCGACGCTCCCCCTGTCACCTGGCTCCACCTGCACCCACCTCTCCCCCAACCCCCGATCGCGGGATCCGAGGCAATGAGGCCTGCCCGCGCACCCCCAGGAGGACCCCGAAGTGCACGCCACCACCTCCCGCAGAGGCCGCCGTACCGTCGCCGCCCTCGCCGGCAGCGCCGTCCTGGCCCTGCTCGCCTCCGCCTGCACCGGCTCCAGCGAATCGGGCGGCAACGACGACTCGGCCAGCGGCAAGGACGTCACCATCACCTTCTGGCACGGCTGGAGCCAGGACAACGAGACCAAGGCGATCAACGACAACATCGCCGCGTTCGAGAAGAGCCACCCCAACATCCACGTCAAGGCCGTGGACAGCCTCTCGGACGACAAGGTCAACCAGGCCCTGCGGGCCGGCGGCGCGGACGCGCCGGACGTGGTGTCCTCCTTCACCACCAACAACGTCGGCATGTTCTGCTCGACCAAGGCCTTCGTCGACCTCAAGCCGATGCTCCAGAAGAGCGGCATCGACCCGGCCAAGACGTTCCCGGCGACGATGCTCGACTACACCCAGTTCCAGGGCAACCAGTGCTCGCTGCCGCTGCTCGGCGACGCCTACGGCCTGTTCTACAACAAGAAGGCCTTCGCCGCCGCCGGCATCTCCGCCCCGCCGAAGACCTTCAGCGAGTTCGCCGACGCCGCCGCCAAGCTGACCGTCGCCGACGGCGACTCGTACAAGCAGCTCGGCTACATGCCGCTGTTCCACGGCTACGAGAACACCAGCGAGCACTTCCTCGGCCAGTACGGCGCGAGCTACTTCGGCTCCGACGGCAAGTCGAACGTCGCCACCGACCCGAAGGTCGCCTCGATGTTCACCTGGCAGAAGGGCCTGGTCGACCAGCTCGGCGGCTACACCAAGCTGGAGAAGTACCGCGCGACCTTCGGCGAGGAATTCAGCGCCAAGAACCCCTTCAACACCGGGCAGGTCGCGATGATCCTGGACGGCGAGTGGCGCACCGCCTCGCTCGCCAAGGACAAGCCCGACATCGACTGGGCCACCGCCCCCTTCCCCGTCCCGGACGACCAGGCCGACACCTACGGCCGCGGCTACCAGACCGGCACCATCGTCGGCATCGCCAGCACCAGCAAGAAGCAGGCCGCGGCCTGGGAGTTCGTCAAGTACCTGACCACGGACACCGACGCGCTGGTCAGCTTCGCCAACGCGATCCACAACGTGCCGAGCACCTTCGACGCGCTCAACTCGCCGAAGCTGGTCAGCGACGCCAACTTCAAGACCTTCCTGGACGTCGCCAAGAACACCCACTCCAGCACCACCCCGGCGGCCGTCAACGGCGGCAGCTACATCTCCACCCTGCAGAACCTCGGCTACGACTACGAGGCCGGCAAGCAGAGCGACCTGGCCGCGGGCCTGGCCGCCACGGCCAAGCAGATCGACACCGACATCGCCCAGGCCAAGTAGCCCGGGAACGGTCCACGGAGCTCCCATGTCACTCGCGTTCGGCACCCGCAAGGGCAACGGCGACCAGGCCGGCACGGGACCGACCGGCCCGGCGGCGCCCTCCACGCAGCACCTGCTGCGCCGGAGGCGCCGCCGGGAGGCGGCCCGCACCCTCGCCTTCCTCTCCCCCTGGCTGATCGGGTTCTGCGTCTTCTTCGCCTACCCGCTGATCTCCACCGTCTACTTCTCCTTCACCTCCTACAACGGCTTCGGCACCCCGACCTTCGCCGGCCTGAAGAACTGGGACTACGTCCTCAACAACCTGCCGTTCTTCTGGCAGGGCCTGCGCAACACCCTGTGGCTGGTCGTCGTCATGGTGAGCCTGCGGGTCGCCTTCGGCCTGGGCGTCGGGATGCTGATCACCAAGGTGAAGACCGGCGCCGGCTTCTTCCGGACCGCCTTCTACCTGCCGTACCTGGCCCCGCCGGTGGCCGCGACCGTCGCCTTCGCCTTCCTGTTCAACCCCGGCACCGGCCCGGTCAACCACCTGCTCGGCGAGCTCGGCCTGCCGCAGCCCGGCTGGTTCGCCTCCGAGGACTGGTCCAAGCCCGCGCTCACCCTGCTCGCCATGTGGGGGGTCGGCGACCTGATGGTCATCTTCATGGCCTCGCTGCTGGACGTCCCCAAGGAGCAGTACGAGGCGGCCGAACTGGACGGCGCCGGCCCGTTCCAGCGGTTCTGGTACGTCACGCTGCCGAACATCTCGCCGATCATCATGTTCGCGGTGGTCACCGGGGTGATCCAGACCATGCAGTACTACACCCAGGCGATCGTCGCCGGGAAGGTCGCCAGCGGCATCGCGGGCGGCTCCGGCCAGCAGTTCGACCCCGGCTACCCGAACGGCTCCACCTGGACCCTGCCGCAGCTGGTCTACAAGCTCGGCTTCCAGGGCTACAACTACGGCGCGGCCTGCGTCGTCGCCGTGGTGCTGTTCGCCATCTCGATGGCCGTCACCTCGATCCTGCTCCGCCGCCGGTCCGGCTTCATGGCGAGCGACGACTAGCGGACGGATGAGGACTCCGACATGACTCTCGGCTCCACCATGACCAAGGCTCCGGCCCGCACCTCCGGCAGCGGCCCCGCCGCCCGGGCCGCCCGGCGCCACGCGGCGCTCAACTGGGTGGCCGTGCACGCGCTGGCCATCGCCGCCGCGCTGTTCTTCCTGCTGCCCTTCGTGTTCGTCTTCCTCACCTCGGTGATGTCGGACCAGCAGGCGCTCACCACCGACTACTGGCCGACCGACTGGAACTGGGGCAACTACGCCAAGGTCTGGGACACCCCCGGCTTCCTCACCTGGTGGCGCAACACCCTGATGTACGCCGTGCTCGGCACGGTGCTGACCGTGGTCTCCAGCCTGCCGGTGGCCTACGCGCTCGCCAAGTTCCGCTTCCGCGGCCGCAACCTGGCGCTGATGGCGGTCATCGCGATGATGATGCTGCCGCCGCAGGTCACCGTCATCCCGATGTACCTCTTCTGGTCCAAGCAGATGGGCCTGAGCAGCTCGCTCTGGCCGCTGATCATCCCGATGGCCTTCGGCGACGCGTTCACCATCTTCCTGCTGCGCCAGTTCCTGATGACCATCCCCAAGGAGTACATCGAGGCCGCCCGGCTCGACGGCTGCGGCGACCTGCGCACCCTGCTGCGGGTGGTGCTGCCGATGGCCAAGCCGGCCATCGCCGCCGTCGCGCTGTTCCAGTTCTTCTACTGCTGGAACGACTACTTCGGCCCGCAGATCTACGCCAGCAGCAACCACGACTCCTGGACGCTCAGTTACGGCCTGGAGTCCTTCAAGGCCGCCCACCACACCAACTGGAACCTCACCATGGCCGCCACCCTGCTGGTGATGGCGCCGGTGATCGTCCTCTTCTTCTTCGCTCAGAAGGCCTTCATCGAAGGCGTGACACTGACAGGGGTCAAGGGCTGATGTCCGCACTGAAGTTGGCAATCGTCGGCGGCGGTTCGACGTACACCCCGGAGCTGATCGACGGCTTCGCCCGGCTGCGCGACACCCTGCCGGTCGGCGAGCTGGTGCTGATCGACCCGGCCGCCGAGCGCCTGGAGCTGATCGGCGGCCTCGCCCGGCGGATCTTCGCCAGGCAGGGCCACTCCGCGGTCGTCACCACGACCACCGACCTGGTGGCGGGCGTCGCGGACGCCGACGCGGTGCTGCTCCAGCTGCGCGTCGGCGGGCAGGCGGCCCGCAACCAGGACGAGACCTGGCCGCTGGAGTGCGGCTGCGTCGGGCAGGAGACCACCGGCGCCGGCGGGCTCGCCAAGGCGCTGCGCACCGTCCCGGTGGTGCTGGACATCGCCGAGCAGGTGCGCCGGACCAACCCGGACGCCTGGATCGTGGACTTCACCAACCCGGTCGGCATCGTCACCCGGGCCCTGCGGACGGCCGGTCACAAGGCGGTCGGGCTGTGCAACGTCGCGATCGGCTTCCAGCGCAAGTTCGCCGCGCACCTGGGCGTGGACCCGGAGCTGATCCGGCTCGACCACGTCGGGCTCAACCACCTGACCTGGGAGCGCGGGGTGACCCTGCTGGACGCCCCGGGCGCGGCCGGCGGGCGCGAGGTGCTGCCGGAGCTGCTCTCCTCGTACGGCAAGGAGATCGCCGAGGACCTGCACCTGCCGCAGCCCGTCATCCAGCGGCTCGGCGTGGTGCCGTCCTACTACCTGCGGTACTTCTACCAGCACGACGCGGTGGTCGCGGAGCTGCGGGAGCAGGGCTCGCGGGCCGCGCAGGTGGCCGAGATCGAGCGGCAGCTGCTGGAGATGTACGCCGACCCGGCCCTGGACACCAAGCCCGAGCTGCTCGGCAAGCGCGGCGGCGCCTTCTACTCGGAGGCGGCCGTCCAGCTGATCGCCGCACTGCTCGGCACCGGCGGCGGCACCTCGGTGCAGGTGGTCAACACCCGCAACGACGGCGTGCTGCCGTTCCTGCCGGACGACGCCGTGATCGAGGTCCCGGCCGAGGTGGACGCCCGGGGCGTGCGCCCGCTGCCGCAGCGGCCCGTCGAGCCGCTGTACGCGGGGCTGATCGCCGCCGTCACCGCGTACGAGCACCTCGCCCTCGACGCCGCCCTGCACGGCGGCCGCGACCGGGTCTTCGACGCCCTGCTCGCCCACCCGCTGGTCGGCCAGATCGAGCTCGCCGACCAGCTCACGGACCGGCTGCTCGCCCACAACCGCGAGCACCTCGCCTGGGCCTGATCCGGCCCGCTCCGTGCCCGCCCGGCCCTCCGAGGAGGTGGCCGGGCGGGCACCGCGAGGAGACCGTCCACCCCCGGCCCGGGCATCCTCCGGCCGGGCTCCCCGGCCGGGACCACGGCCGGGCACCCGGCCGACGACCACGGACCGGGCCACGTACGAGCGCGGGGACCTGATGACCCACCAGCCCGAACCACTCCTGCCCGGCGTCCTCGCCATCGACGCGGGGAACTCCAAGACCGACGTCGCCCTGATCGGCGCCGACGGCAGCATCCTCGGCAGCGCCCGCGGCGGCGGCTTCGAGCCGCACCGGATCGGCGGCGCGGCGGCGGTGGCCGGCCTCGCCCCGCTGGTCGAGCAGGCCGCCGCGGCGGCCGGCCACCGGGACTGGAGCGGGGTGCTCACCAGCCACGTGAGCGCCTGCCTGGCCAACGCCGACCTGCCGGTCGAGGAGGAGGCGCTGCGCGCGGCCCTGGAGTCCCACCCGTGGGGGGTCGCCAGCACGGTGGCCAACGACACCTTCGGCCTGCTGCGGGCCGGCACCGACGGCCCGCGCGGGGTCGCGGTGGTCTGCGGCGCCGGGATCAACTGCGTCGGCCTGCTGCCGGACGGCCGCACCGCCCGCTTCCCCGCCCTCGGCCAGCTCACCGGCGACTGGGGCGGCGGCGCGGGCCTGGCCGCCAGCAGCATGTGGCACGCCGTCCGGGCGGAGGACGGGCGCGGCGGGCCGACCGGGCTGGCGGGAGCCATCGCCGAGCACTTCGGCCTGCCCACCGCCGGCGCCGTCGCCGAGGCCGTCCACCTCGGGCACCTGCCGGGCACGCGGCTGCACGAGATCGTGCGGGTGCTGTTCGCGGTCGCCCGCGAGGGCGACGCGGTGGCGCTGGAACTGATCGACCGCCAGGCCGACGAGATCGTCCGGCTCGCGGTGGTGGCGCTCGGACGCCTGGAGCTGCTGGACACCCCGACCCCGGTGGTGCTGGGCGGCGGCGTGCTCGCCTCCCGGCAGCCGCTGCTGCTGGACAACGTGACGGCCCGGCTGGCCGAGGCCGCGCCGCTGGCCGAGCCTCGCGTCGTCGTCGCGCCGCCGGTCCTGGGCGCGGCGCTGCTCGGGCTCGACCACCTGGCGGCGGGCACCCCGGCGCAGGCCCGGCTGCGCGAGGCGTACGAGGCGAGCCGTCAGGCGGCCGCCTGACGGCCGCCCACTGACCTCCCTCCCCCGTCGGTCCCGGACGCCCGCCGGGGGAGGGAGCCCCCGGCCCGCGGGAGGTCATCGAGCGGACGGCCGTCCAGCGGAGGAACGTCAAGCGGAGGAACGTCAAGCGGGCGAGTATCGGGCGGGCGGGTTCGGGAACCGCGGACCGTGCCTCTGTCGTGTCAGGCGGTGACCGATGTCCGATGCCGCCCGGAAGACCCGCTCCATGGCCACGCCCCGACTCCTGCTCGCCGCCGCCCTGTTGGCCTGCGGCAGCGCCGCCGTCCTCACTGGTTGCACGCCCTCCGACTCCGGCTCGACGGTGGCCGCAGCCTCCGCCGCCGCCCGGGCCGACGAGGGCGCGGACGACCTGCTGGACGACGATGACGCGCTGTTCGAGGACGAGGGCGAGGTCGGCGGCGGGGGCGAGGAGTCCTACTCCGCCGCGGCCGACCCGTCCATGAGCTCCGCCGCGCTCCCCTCCCCGGTGCTCCCCTCCGCCGCGCTCCCCTCCCCCGCGCTCCCCTCCCCCGCGCTCCCCTCCGCCGCACCCGGTTGCGCCTCGCCCACCGCGCGGCCCGGCCACGAGGTCCTCGTCGTCGTCACCGCCGGCCCGGCCGAACTCACCGCCCAGCCCGCCCGCTTCAGCTGCGGCCCCGGCCGCTACGAGCCGACCGGCAGCCCGGTCCACTACGGCTTCGCGGCGGCGGGCGTGACGGCCGCCCTGGCCGACGGCGGGCCGGAGGTCCCCCTCGGCGAGCTGATCGACCACCTCGACGAGTGCCTCGCCGAGCGCGACCCGGGTGGACCGGACGCCTGCCACGGCAACACCTACGACGTGGTGCTGGACTCCCACGGCCGGATCATGCGCATCGCCGAGGTCGAGGGCCCCTGAGCCCGCGGTCCAGGGCCCTGAGCCCCTGAGCCCCTGAGCCCCTGGTCGAGCGCCCCTGACCTGCGGGTTCACCGCCATGTGGGGGCCCGGCCCGGTGCATACGGTGTAGAAGCGCCTCTCAACTGTTGGCATTCGGCTGCGCTACGCGCGTCAACCACGCTCCAGCTGCGACCTTTTGACGTTCACTACGTCCACTGGGGCCTTCGTTGGGGCTGGTCTTACCTTCTCCGTCGTTGACCCTGTTTCGACAACTCTGCTTTGCTTCCGGCCGTCGGCGGTAACCGGCATCCCATCCCCACACCACTGACCGTCCACGACGGGTGGTCAGTTCCTCCGCGTTGCCGTCGCCGCACGTCCCCCTTCGTCCCCCACCGTGCCGTCGCGCCGCACCCCGGCCCGTTCGGCACCAGAGAGGAACCCTCACGATGGGCATCTCCCCCACCTCCCGCCGGATGCGGCTGCGCGCCCTGACCGGGCTCAGCGCCCTGGCGCTGGCCGCCGCCGGCTTCGCCGCCGCCCCGGCCGCCCAGGCGGCCCAGGACGACCGGCCGGCCGGCGAGTTCGCCGGGCAGCCCCACCCGTACCGGCACGGCGTGCACCCGACCAAGGAGAACGCCGGCCAGGCGGCCAAGGCGGCGACCAACAACCTGAGCTACGGCGGCGGCGTGGACGGCATCGGCGTCACCACCGGCGCGCCGAAGGTCTACCTGATCTTCTGGGGCACCCAGTGGGGCACCCAGGGCACCAACTCGGCCGGCTACACCACGCTCTCCGGCGACCCGAAGGGCGAGGCGGTCCGGACGCAGCAGCTGTTCAAGGGCCTCGGCACCAACAGCGAGACCTGGTCCGGCGTCATGACCCAGTACTGCGAGGGCGTCGCCACCGGCGCGACCAGCTGCCCGACCGGCTCCACCCACGTCGGCTACCCGACCGGCGGCGCGCTGGCCGGCGTCTGGGTCGACGAGTCCGCCGCCGCGCCGAGCCAGGCCAGCGGCTACCAGCTGGCCACCGAGGCCGTGAAGGCCGCCGGGCACTTCGGCAACACCACGGCCGCCGCCAACCGCAACGCGCAGTACGTGGTGCTGTCGCCGACCGGCACCCACCCGGACGGCTTCAACACTCCCAACGGCGGCTTCTGCGCCTGGCACGACTACAACGGCGACACCACCCTGACCGGCGGCGCCGCCCCCTCCCCGTACGGTGACGTGGCGTTCACCAACGACCCGTACGTGACCGACATGGGCTCCTCCTGCGGCCAGAACTACGTCAACAGCGGCAGCACGGGCACCCTGGACGGCGTGACCATGGTGTACGGCCACGAGTACTCGGAGACCATCACCGACCAGAACCCGGCGGGCGGCTGGACCGACTCCACCGGCTACGAGAACGCCGACAAGTGCTCCTGGAACGGCGTCGGCGGGACGGGCGGCTCGCAGAACGTGGCGTTCGCGACGGGCACGTTCGCGATGCAGGGCACCTGGTCGAACGGTGTCAGCGGGTGCCAGATCTCGCACGCGATCGTCCACTGACGGCCTGATGACCTGACGGTCTGACGGTCTGACGCGTCGAAGCGCCGAAGCGCCGAAGCGCCGGGGTGGGCCCGCCCCGGTGCTTCGGCGTCGTCCGCTGCTACGGCGCGACCAGCCCGAACTCGTAGGCCTGGATGACCAGGTGGACCCGGTCGCGGGCGTCGAGCTTGGTGAACAGCCGGGCGACGTGGGCCTTGGCGGTGGCCACGCTGATGGTGAGCTCCTCGGCGATCTCCGCGTTGGACAGGCCCCGGCCGACCAGGGTGAGCACCTCGCGCTCGCGTTCGGTGACGGCCTCGGCGACGGGCCTGCGGGGCCGGTCCGCCGTCCCCTGCGGGCGGGCGACGAACTCGCCGATCAGCCGGCGGGTGATGCCGGGGGCCAGCAGGGCGTCCCCGGCGGCGACCGCCCGGATGCCGTCCAGGATGGTCTCCAGGGCGAGGTCCTTGACCAGGAAGCCGCTCGCCCCGGCGCGCAGCGCGCCGTAGACGTAGTCGTCGTCGTCGAAGGTGGTGAGGACGAGGACATGGGTGGGCAGGTCCGGGTCGGTGGTGATCAGGCGGGTGGCCTCGATGCCGTCCGCGACCGGGGGCGCCTTCCGGCCGCCGGGCTGGGGGCGCATCCGGATGTCCATCACCGCGACGTCGGGGCGCAGCCGGGCCGCCAGGTCGACGGCCTCGGCGCCGTCTCCGGCCTCGCCGACCACCTCCAGGTCGGGGGCGTCGGCGATCAGCACGCGCAGACCGGTGCGGATGAGCGGCTGGTCGTCGACCAGCAGGACGCGGATCACGCGCCCACCTCCAGGGGTCGTTCGTCGGGGGCCGGTTCCGGCAGCGGCAGCCGGGCGGCGACCAGGAAGCCGCCCCCGGGGCGCGGCCCGGCGCTGAACTCGCCGTGCAGCAGGGTGACCCGTTCGCGCATGCCGGCCAGGCCGTAGCCGGTGCCGGGGGCGCCGGTGGGCGTCCCGGCGCCCAGGTCGGCCACGGTGACGGCGACCTCCCGGGTTCCGTACTCGACGGTGACGTGGCAGTCCCGGGTGCCGGAGTGCTTGACCACGTTGGTGACCGCCTCCTGGACGATCCGGTAGGCGGCGAGGTCCACCTCGGCCGGCAGCGGACGGGCCGCGCCGCGCCGGGTGAGCGCCACCCTGACCCCGGCGTCCGCCGCCCCCGCCACCAGTCGGTCCAACTCGCCGACTCCCGCCGCCACTTCGAGCGGCGCGGCCTCCCCTTCGCCCTGCCGCAGCGCGCCGAGCATCCGGCGCAGCCCGGCCAGGGTCTCCCGGCTGGTGGCCTCGATCGCCTCCAGGGCCCGGCGGGTCTCGGCGGGCTGGGTGTCCATGACCCGGCTGCCCATGCCGGCCTGGATCGCGATGATGCCGATGCTGTGGGCCACCATGTCGTGCAGCTCCCGGGCGATCCGCAGCCGTTCGGCGGTGATGGCCTGCTCGGAGGCCCGGCCGCGCAGCGCCTCGGCGTGGGCGCGGCCCTGGTGCACGGTGTTGCCGACCAGCCAGGCGATCAGCACGGTGGCGGCGAAGCCCGCGTAGGCGAGCGGGTTGACGGGGTAGTCGTTGACGGCTCCCCAGAGCAGCAGCCCGGCGAGGGCGGCGAGCGGCAGCACCAGGGCGCTCAGCGAGACCCGGCGGGAGCGGGTGGCCGCGCAGTGGCCGACCACGCCGTCGGCGATCAGGAACTGGAGCCCCGCGGTCTCCGGGACGGTCCACATCCCGAGGGCGAAGACGCCGCCCGCGAGCGCCACCGCGATGGCCACCAGCGGCAGCCGGACCAGCAGGGCCGCGACCAGTGTGGTGACCACCGCGGTGACCACCAGCGGCATGTCCTCGGGGTTGCCGTGGTAGTCGAACAGGTGGCGCAGCTCGTCCTCGCGCGTGAAGAAGCGGAAGACGACCAGACTCGTCCAGAGCGCCCCCACCCACACGCCCGCGGGCAGGCGCCTGAGCAGCGGCGGACGGGGTTCGATGATCATGACGCGATGCTAGGGCGTCCCGGCCGGCGGCGCATTGGCCCGGGGGCGTAATCCCGGGGGCGGGTGCGGCGGCCTCCGGCTGTGGCCCGCCGCCCGATGCCCGGCGGGGGCCCCGCCCGGCAGCGTTGTCCCCGTGATCGAGATCGAGCGACTGACCAAGCGGTACGGCGCCACCACGGCCGTCGACGGGCTGAGCTTCACCGTCCGGCCGGGCACGGTGACCGGCTTCCTCGGCCCCAACGGCGCCGGCAAGTCCACCACCCTGCGGATGATCCTGGGCCTCGACACCCCCACCGAGGGCACCGCCACCGTGGCCGGCGTGCCCTTCGCGAGCCGGCCGCGCGGCCTGCGGCACGTCGGCGCCCTGCTGGACGCGGGGGACGTGCACGGCGGGCGCAGCGCCCGGGCGCACCTGTCGGCGCTGGCCCGCAGCAACCGCGTTCCGCTCGGACGGGTGGACGAGGTGCTGGCGGAGGTCGGCCTCGGCAACGCCGCCGGGCGGCGGATCGGCGGTTATTCGCTGGGCATGAAGCAGCGTCTGGGCATCGCCGGCGCGCTGCTCGGCGACCCGCCGGTGCTGCTGTTCGACGAGCCGCTGAACGGGCTGGACCCGGAGGGGGTGCTCTGGGTGCGCGGACTGTTCCGGCGGCTCGCGGACGAGGGGCGGACGGTGTTCGTCTCCAGCCACATGATGGCGGAGATGGAGCACACCGCGGACCGGCTGGTGGTGATCGGCCGCGGCCGGCTGATCGCCGACGAGAGCCTCGCGGAGTTCTCCGCCCGCGACGCGGTCTCCTCGGTGGCCGTGAGGACTCCCGAACTCGCCGTGCTGGAACCGGCGTTGCGGGCGGATGGGGCCGAGGTGCGGCGCTCCCGTCCGGACTTCGCGGTCGTCACCGGACTGCCCGCCGCGCGGATCGGCGAACTCGCCCTGCGGCACGGCGTGGTGCTGCACGAACTGGCCACCCGGACGTCGTCGCTGGAGTCGGCGTTCATGTCCCTGACCGCCGACAGTGTCGAGTACCCCGCTGGAGACGCCCGATGAACCGTCGCGAACCCGCCGAGCCGGCCCCCCGGTTCCTCGATCTGCTCGCCGCCGAGTGGATCAAACTGCGCTCACTGCGCTCCACCTACTGGGTGCTGGCGCTGGCCTCGCTGGTGGCGATCGCCGTCAACGTGAACGCCGTCCACACCGACCTGCTGTACATCGACCACCCGCCGCCCCGGATGCCCGGCCGACCCCCGTACGCGTACGACCCGCTGTTCCACGGCCTCGGCAGCATCGCCGGCGACCTGATGATGGTCGCGGCCGGCAGCCTCGGCGCGATCACCGTGTTCGGCGAGTACACCACCGGCCTGATCCGCGCCACCTTCGCCGCCGTCCCGGACCGGCGGGGCGTGATCGCGGCCAAGGTGCTGCTGATCGGCGGGATCACCGGGCTCGCCGGGCTCGTGGTGTCGGCGGGCTCCTTCCTCGCCGTCAACGCGATGCTGGCTTCCCGGCACGTCGGGCTCTCCCTCGCCGACGACGGCTGCCTGCGCGCGGTGCTCGGCTACGCGGCGATCGTGCCGGTCTGCGCGCTGATCGGGATGGCCCTGGGAGCGCTGCTGCGGCACGCCACCGCCTCGATCGTGTCCCTGGTGATGCTGCTGTTCGTCCTGCCGATGATGTTCGGCGGCGACCGCTACCGGTGGCTGAAGGAGATCGGCACCCACCTGCCGCCGGCCACCGTGTCGCGGCTCACCATCAACCCCAACTCCACGACCACGATGGGGAAGTACGCGCCGAGCGTGCTGGACTCGTGGATCACCATGGGCCTCTGGGCGGCGGCCGCGGTGGCCGTGACGGCGGTCACGGTGCGGCGCCGGGACGTGTGACGTCGGGCCCGGCCCCGGGCCCGGCCGCACGTCACACCAGCAGCCTGCGGAGACCTTCGACATCCGCACGGAATCGGTGATCCGTCCTCCGAACCGGCCGGAGGAGGGACGTGGGGAGCGGCACCCCTGGCGCCGGATCGTCGACGAACCGGGGGATGAGGTGGACGTGCAGGTGGGGGACGGCGTTTCCCAACACCTCGTAGTTCATCTTGACAGGCTTGAAGTAGGTCTCGACCGCCCGTGCGGCCAGGAGCATCTCGCCGAAGAATCCGGCGGCCTGGCCCTCGTCGAGTTGGGTCGGCTCGGCGACGTGGGGACCGTTCCAGATCACCGTGGTGTACCCGGGAGCGGCCGCCCGGTTCAGGTACACATCCGCGAATGCTCCGCGCCGGATCCGAAGACCACGGCCGTTGTCCGCCATCCCTCGGGTGGAGCACATGGCACAGCCGAGACCGGCCTTGCGGTCCTCCCAGTCTGCCGGCCATGTCGACGCGCTCATGAACTCTGGATAGCGCCTGACGGCCCGCCTCGCACCTTGAATGCGCCCAGGCCACGTCGGCCGCACGGCACCGGAGATTCGTCGCCGACCTCCTGCGGACCGGAAAGCTGGGCGACCACGCTCAGTCAGCGCCCCTACAATTCGGGTGAGTTGGCAGCGGATGATCCGTTCACGCCGGAGAGGGAATCCCAGTGA
Organism: Kitasatospora sp. NPDC056651; assembly: GCF_042792155.1. Taxonomy (NCBI): domain Bacteria; kingdom Bacillati; phylum Actinomycetota; class Actinomycetes; order Kitasatosporales; family Streptomycetaceae; genus Kitasatospora; species Kitasatospora sp. NPDC056651. The sequence continues at coordinate 39,210 of NZ_JBHTWX010000007.1, forward strand.
CTGAGGTAGTTGCAGCGATCAGCCTTGCGGAGCAAGCCGTGTCGGCCGCCATGGCCCGCGTCCTGCCGCCTGAGCTGTCGGAGCGAGACCCTCTCGTCCGATCCTCCGAGCACGCCGACTTCCAGTCGAACGTCGCCCTGTCGCTGGCCAAGCAGGCCGGGCTCCCGTCACGGGACCTCGCACGGAGCCTCCAGGGCGAGCTGGCCGGCGGCGTGATCTCGTCGAGCCTGTCCGGCCCCGGGTTCCTCAACCTCACGGTGGCGGACTCACAGCTCTGGGGGCAGGTTGAGACTCGGCTGGCGGACCACCGGTTGGGCATCGGCCTGCCCCTGGCCGGCGTCCGCACCGTCGTCGACTACTCGGCGCCGAACATCGCCAAGGAGATGCACGTCGGCCACCTGCGGACAACCGTGATCGGTGACTCACTGGTCAGGGTGCTGGCCTTCCTCGGCGGCGATGTCGTCCGGCAGAACCACCTGGGTGACTGGGGAACCCAGTTCGGCATGCTGATCCAGTACATCGACGAGCACCCGGAAGCGCAGTGGCGGGGTAGTGCCGGGGGCGCCGACGCCGGCGAGCAGGTCTCCGCGCTCGACGGCCTGTACCGGGCCGCACGGCAGAAGTTCGACGCCGACCCCGAGTTCGTCGAGCGCGCCCGGCGGCGGGTGGTGGCCCTGCAAGGTGGGGACGAGACCACGCTGGCCGTGTGGCGGGAGTTGGTCGCGGTGTCCAGCCGGGCCTTCCAGCAGCTCTATGACCGGCTCGGCGTCCTGCTCACCGAGCAGGACGCCGCCGGTGAGTCGACGTACAACCCGTTCCTGGACGAGGTCGTCGAGGAACTGGTCGAGGCCGGCATCGCGGTCGACAGCGACGGAGCGCTGTGCGTGTTCTTCGACGACGTCACCGGCCCGGACGGCGAGCCGGTGCCGCTGATCGTCCGCAAGAAGGACGGCGGCTACGGCTACGCGGCCACCGACCTGGCCACCCTTCGGCATCGGATCCGGAAACTCGAAGCCGACCGGCTCCTGTATGTCGTCGACGCCCGGCAGTCCCTGCACTTTCAGATGATCTTCGCCACCGCTCGCAGGGCCGGCTGGCTCACCGACGACGTCGAGGCCGTCCATGTGCCGTTCGGCACGGTGATGGGACCCGGCGGGACCCCGTTCAAGACCCGCTCCGGCGGCACGGTGCGGCTCTCGGAGTTGCTGGACGCGGCGGTCGAGGGCGCCCGGGAGGCGATGGCCGACAAGCCGCACGACCTGACCGGCGACGCGATGGAGAGGGTGGTCCAGGCTGCCGGGATCGGTGCGGTCAAGTACGCCGACCTGTCGACCTCACGTGCGAAGAACTACGTCTTCGACATCTCCCAGATGGTCTCGCTCCAGGGCAACACCGGCGTCTACATGCAGTACGCCCACGCCCGGGTCCGGACGATCCTCGGCAAGGCCCCGAAGGAGGTGCTGAAGCAGCCGGTCGACACCTCGCTGCCGTTGCACCCCTCGGAGCGCACGCTGATCCTCTTGCTGGACGACTTCGACGCCACCGTTCGCGAGGTCGCCCAGGAGTTGGAGCCGCACAGGCTGTGCGGGTACCTGTTCTCCCTGGCGAAGGCCCTCACGGACTTCTACGGCGCCTGCCCGGTCCTCAAGGCGGAGACTCCGGCCATTCGGGCGAACCGGGTGGCGCTGTGCCGTCTGACCGCGCGGACGCTGGCCCAGGGCCTGGACCTGCTCGGTCTCCAGGCTCCGGACCGGATGTAGCGGGTGGTTTCCCCAGTGAGCGGGACGACGCGCCCACCGGGGTCTCGCGCAACGCCCTGATCAGCCGTCGGCGCCGGTCGGGGTCCTGCCGCAGGTGAATGCCGTCCCGTGTGCTGACGGCGCCGTCAGCCATGAGCGGGCTCATCCCGCGTTGCAGTGAGGAGAACAGCGCCGGGGATCGGCCCGACGCCTCGTCGTAGCCGAGGTGGTCCTCGCCGCACACACCGCCGGGGTCTCCCGTCAGCGCGCGGAGGACGTCATGGATCCTGAATTCCTCGTCCTCGTCGACCAGGGACAGGGCGAGCAGGGCCACGGCCTGCTCGGCGTGACCGCGGTGCCTCCCGTACGCCACGACGTCGCCGCCCAGGAAGACGTGCGGAACGGTGAGCGCGTTGAGGACCAGCCGCAGCTTGAAGAGCCGGGAGTCGAGGAACCAGGGCTCCGCGACGACGGGGTCCACTGTCACCTCGCCCTCCGGTGTCACGGTGAAGCCCCCCAGGGCGATGGCTTCCTCGACCTCGTCCACGGTGGCGTGGAGCTTGCCGGCGTAGGAGACCTCGTGGTCCAAGCCGAGCCCGTGCCTCCGGTGGAGTCCGATGACCCCGCGGATGAGCGCTCGCAGCCGTTCCGGGGGCAGAACCTCGACGCCGATGAAGAGAAGGTCGAGGTCGGACGAAGCGTGCGCGCTGCCATCGGCGTGCGACCCGTACGCCAGTCCGTAGCCGCCGGTGCCGACGTACTCGGCGCGGAGCGCGGCCGCAGCCTCGAAGACGTCGTACGGGGTTCCACTGTGCGGCCGGGGGTCCCAGCGGTCGTAGGCGTTCATGCGGCACCCGCCCGACTGCGCGGAATGTGGCGATCAACCGGGCCGGCCCAGAAGTCGATCACGTAAGCACCGGTGGGGATGAAGACCTCACCCGACGGCTGGGTATGCGCGGCCACGAAGGCGCTGACCTCGCGGTGCACGTGCGGATCGTCCATCAGCACCGGCAGGGACTTCATGTGAACGGTGGCGAACCACGCGCGGGCGGCCTCCGAGCTGGGCGCGACGGCGACCCCACCGAGCCTGGAGTAGTGCAGTCGTCCCTCGCCACGCGCTTCCGCGCCCTGAAGCTCCTCCAAGAGGATCTCTCGGGTGTAGCCGCGTCCGGTCCCGGGGAATGGCGCGACCTTCTCCCAGGCCATGGTGACCAACTGCTGCTCGGGGGTCTCGGAGTCGAAGAACAGGGCCAGCAGGTGCCCGCCCGGTGCGAGGAGCCGGAGGATGTCACGGACCAGGGCCCCCGCTTCCTGGCGCCCCTGTGCGAGGTCGGCCCTGGGCACGATGCCGCCGGCGCCCAGTTCCTCGAAGAAGTCCATCAACGGGTAGCTCAGCGACCAGAAGGCTCCGACGATGTCGAAGGAGCCGGCCAGGCCCTCGTCGAGCATCCGGCGGACCGAGGACCTGGTCTCCTGCTGGAGCGCCTCGGCCTCGGGATAGCGGGCGCGGAACGTGTCGATCATGGACCGGCTGTAGTCGGTGGCTCGCAGGTGGCGCGCGTACGGGGCGAGGCGAGCCGTGACACGGCCGGTTCCGCAGCCGAGCTCGGCGATGGACAGACCGGGCGAGTCTCCGAGACACCGGTAGTGACGCTCCATCAGCCGACCGATGATCTCGGTGTCCTCGACACCATCGAAGTAGTGGGGGAGGAGGAGCCGGTCGTAGAGGCCGGGGACCCGGTAGATCTCCCGGAACAAGGACTGGGAAGTCGCGGACATGGTGATGCCCCTTTCTCGGCCAGGAGGAGTGCGCCGCCGCCGGTGCGGCGGCGCACCGGCTGAAGACCACCGGGATCGCTACTCCACGTCGCACCCGAGTGCGATGACGTAGTCGAGCACGCCGGTGAGGTGGCGTTCCTCGATCCGCAGGTTCTGGCCCATGAACCTGAGCGGGTACAAGGTCGCACCGCGGCGGAGGGTCCCCCTGTCGGGGAGGCTGAACTGGTGCAGGTGCCAGGCACCTTCGGCGAGCATGCGGCGATGGATCGCCTGGTTGGCCTTGTTGATCCGATCGATGTCGGGGTCGGTCAGGTCCACATCGGTCGGGATGTACATGAACGCCACCGCCGTCAGGTCCGGGTCGTTCAGGCGCAGGAGCCTCGGCGACGCGTCCACCAACTCGATGAACCGACTCGTCGTGTCCAACCGCCGTTCGACCATGGCCGCCAGCCCCGACCGGCCGTGCGTCTTGACCGTCATCCAGAGCTTGAGCGACATCCACGCCTTCGAGCCGATGAAGGGCGTGGTCTGCCCCATCGCGAAGTCCTCCTGCATGATCAGGTCCGAGTAGCTGGCGACCATCCTCATGCGTGCCGGGTCGCGCACCAGCAGCGCGCTGAGGGCGTACGGGATGCCCATGACCTTGTGCGGGTCCACCGTGATGCTGTCGAAGCTGCCGATCCCGTCGATCTTGTGGCTGAGCTTGTCCGTCAGCGCACACGTGAGGCCCCAGCACGCGTCCGCGTGCAGCCAGACGGTCTCATCGGCCGAGCGCGCCACGTCGTGCACCCCACGGAGGTTCTCGATGGTGTGGGTGCGGCTGTCGCCGGCGTACGCGACGACCGCCATCACCGAGCCGGCCTCCTCTCGGAGCGCGCGTTCCAGCGCCCGCAGGTCGTAGCGGAAGTCGATGGTGTCGACCTCGACGAGGCGGGAGCCGCAGCCGATCCACGCCATGGCGCTCTTGGCGCTGTAGTGGCCGATCCCGCGCGGCACCACGATGGACAGCTTGGAAGGGTCGGTGACGCCACGATCCATGGCACCCGGCGCCTGGTACTCCCTCGCGAGCATCATCGCGATGGTGTTGCTGAGCGTGCCGCCATGGGTGACGCACCCGCCGACGTCCCAGATCGACTCGGTCCTCTCCACCGGGATGTTGCGGTATCCGAGCAGCTCACGCAGCCAGCGCAGCACCGCGATCTCGACGAAGGTGCCGCTCGGGGAGTCGAAGCTCTGGTTGATCAGGTTCTGCTGGGTGAACAGGGAGAGCAGGCCGCCACAGAGTGCCGCCACATCATCCCCCGTGTCTCCGAAGCCGAGGAAGAAAGGGCTGCTCTCGTTCTTGCAGTCGGGCAGCACGTCCCGGACGAACTCGTCGAACACCGCCTCCAGCGGGCTGCCTTCCTCCGGCAGCGGGCCGAGCAGCGCGTCCCTCAGCTCGAACGGCCGGCGGCGGGCCCGGAAGACGGAGTCCTGGAGCTTGAAATCGAGGCCCATGCCGACAGAGCGGGTGAACAGGCCGAGCAACTCCTCCCGCCGCTCGGCAGTGATGTGAAGCGGCGGCTGGTCCGGAACAAGTGGGGTGGTCATCGGTTCCTCCGGTGGTGCAACGTCACATGCCGATGAGCAGACAGCCGGGCAAAACACGTCGTGCTGCCGCCAACCGCTCGATTCAGGGCGAAATCCTCCCCGCTGATGGGAGCGGCAAGTAGCTTGGTAACCATGAGAGTCGACCGGTGGACTGACCGGTAGCCAACGGGACTTAACGTCACGGGGTTAACCCCGGCCGACCCGCTCCGATGTGCCCGAGGTGCGTCTCCGGTCGGCGGCGCGATCCAGGATGGGGGGCGATGGTGTCAGCTCGTCTCAGGCGCTCGCGCATGGAACACGGCTGGTCTCAGGAGCAGCTCGTCCACGAGATCGAGCGCTACGCCCGGCAGCGCGGACTCGATGTGGCTTCGACCCCGAGCCTGCGCGTCTACGTGTCGGAGTGGGAGAACGGCCGGCGCCCGATCGGCCCGCTGTACGCGTCCGTTCTTCGTGCACTCCTCGGGCTCACCGATCGTGAACTCCTCGGCCGCAGGATGCCGGTCGAGCCTGTCGTCGTCGCCGGCTACGACGAGCTGATCGACCGCATCGACTCGTCCCACAGCCTGAGTCTCGGCATGGTCGACACGTTCATGGCCCAGACCGAGCTGCTGCGCGCTGTCGACCGCCAGATGGGCGCCCCTGCCCTGGTGGACCAGATGCAGGCCCATCTGGCGGCATTGGAGGAGTCCCTGACCTTCGCCGTGCTGCCGAGCACCCGGGAACCGATTGCGCGGGCGCTTGCCGGGGCAGCCACGCTCGGTGCGTGGCAGGCGCTCGACGTGGGCGCCACCGAGCGGGCCTGGCGGAACTACGAGCTGGGCAAGCGGGCCGCTGCCGAGGCGAAGGAGCCGATGTACCTGGCTCACGCCATGGCGGAGCAGGCCTACGTCCTGTCCTCAGCCGGCAAGCCGGACCTGGCCGTGCAACTCGTACAGGAGGCGCAGCGGACAGTCGGCGGCAAGGCATCGCCGCGCTTGCTGGCCTGGCTGCACGCCGCCGAAGCCGAGCTCCTCGCTCAGGCCGGCCGTCCTGACAACTGCCGCCGCTCACTGGACCGAGCGGCCGCCGCCCTCCCGTCCGGGGACACCGACCGGGATCCCGACATGCTGAGCATCTTCCTCGACGACAACCACCTCACCCGGTGGCGCGGCAATGTGCTGGCCCGGCTGGGCGACGACAACGCGATGAGTGATCTGTACTCCGCGCTCGCGGGGATGGACGCGACGTTCACCCGGGCCACGGCAGGTCTGCACTGCGACCTCGCGCAGGCCCATCTCGCACGCGAAGAACGTGACCAGGCCGTGAACCACCTGCGGCAGGCCCGGCTGCTCGCCAACCGCACGGGATCCACCCGCCATCGGGCTCGCATCGACCGGTTGGGTGCCGGCTTCTGAGGACAGCGTGGCGGCGGCGGAGGTCCGGCCGGAGATCGAGCTACCGCTTTCGGGAAGCCAGAATGTGGAGGAGCGCCACCAAGGTGCCGGAGCCCGTCAGCTTCCCCTCCGCCATGAGCCCTGGCACCTCGGTCAGTGGCACCCACGAGACGAGTCCGGCTTCCTCGCCCTCCTCGGGTTCGCCCACCAGGGTCGCTCCCTCGCCGACGAAGACCTCGTGGGGAGAGTCCACCATCCCGACCATCGGCTGGAACGTCACCACGTGGTCGAGACCGTCCGGCCGCCACCCGGTCTCCTCCTCCACCTCACGGAGCGCCGCCTGGCGGCCGTCCTCCCCGGGATCGACGATGCCACCGGGAAGCTCCCAGCCCCAGGAGTCCGGCACGAAGCGGTATCGCCACAGCATCAGCACGCGCTCCTCCGAGTCCAGGACCGCCGCTATGGCCACGCGCTTCAGCCTGACCACGTGGTGTTCGAACCTCGGGACTCCCGGAGGCTCGACATCCACCAGGGCGAGCCGCACCCAGGGGTTGTCGTACACCACTCGGTCCCCGTGGATCCGCCACGGCTGGAGTTCGCCCGCCTGATCGCCCATCAGCGTCCACATCCCGGTACGAGAGCAGCAACGGCCCCCAGTTGACCACAACGCCCCGGCTCAGGCCGGTGCGCCCGCCTTGGTGCGGAAGGCGCCCAGGGTGGCCGCCGGGATGCCGCAGGAGGGGAGGAAGGAGGCCGCGCCGCCGTGGTGGGTGTGGACGCGGTCGAGGAAGACCGACATCGCCTCGGCCGGGGCCTCCAGCAGGGGCGCGGGGATGGTGAGGTGGCGGCCCTGGGAGTCGGTGACGCGGGAGGTGGTGTGGTCGTTGAGGGCGGTGCGGTGGCGCTCGGCGAGGCCGGCGAAGATCTGCGGGAGGGCGTCGGCGGTGCGGGTGTAGTCGGCGACGATGCGCTCGGCGGGGACGTCGAGGAGGTCCAGCAGGAGCGCGGTCAGCAGGCCGGTGCGGTCCTTGCCGGCGGCGCAGTGCAGCAGGACGGCGCCGGGGCGGACGGTGGCCTCGACGGCGACGGCCACCGCCTCGGGCGCGGATTCGGCGAGCAGGACGTAGAAGTCGCCGAGGTCGGCGGCGGTGGCCATGGTGCTCATCCGCGCGGTGAGGGCGTCGGTGGCGGGGTTCACCGGGGCGGCGACGACGGTTATCCCGGCGGCTTCGGCGGCGGCCCAGTCCTGGGGGTCGGTCTCGCGCGGGTCGCGCAGGTCCACGACGGTGCGGATGTCGCAGCCGCGCAGCTGGGCGACGGTGACCTCGTCGGCGGCCGGGAACGGCTGGGCGGAGCGGTACAGCACACCGGGGCGGATCCGACGGCCTTCGGGGTCGCCGAGGGCGGCGGCGTCGCGGAAGTTGACCAGGGACATGCGGGAGGCCTTTCGGTGGGACCGCACCCGGGACGAGAGGGGCATCCGGAGGGCGGAGACATCTAGACGTCTAGATGTGTAACGCCTCCCGGGGCCCTCGGGCAAGCCTCGCCCGGTGCATCCTTCCATCCCACCCCCGTCGCCCGGCGACGGCGACCCGGGGCGCCACCACCGGCTCCGTAGGATCGGCCCGTGGCGACGAACCCCCCGCACCCCCCGAACCCCCCGAACCGGCCGGACGCCCCGCTGTACCGCCGCCTGGCCCGCCGGCTCCAGGAGCGCATCGACACCGGCGCCTACCCGGCCGGTGCCCGGCTGCCGAGCGAGCCCGAGCTGAGCGCCGAGTTCGGCGTGAACCGGCTGACCGTGCGGCAGGCGGTGGCGGAGCTGGAGCGGGCGGCCGTGGTGGAGATCCGCCGGGGCGTGGGCACCTTCGTCCGCCCGCCGGCCGTCCGGGTCTCGATCGCCGTGGACCCGCGCAGTCAGCGCTTCGACCTCGGCAGCGTGCACACCGCACTGCCGAGCGGGGACGACGGCACGGACGACGGGACGAGCGACCGGACGAGCGGCGAGCCGGGCGACGGCGAGTTCGTGGTGGCCGCCCCGCCCGTCACCGGCTCGGCGCAGGACGCCGAGGCCGCCCGCCAGCTGGGCCGCGCCCCGCGGGAGCTGTCCCGGGTGGACTCGGTGATCCGGCTGGGCGGCCGGGCCCGGGCGGCGTGCAGCTACTGGGTGCCGTTCGGCCCGCTGCCCGCCGAGCTGGTCCGGCCGGGCCGCGCCGGCAACCTGGTGCTGGACCTGGCCCGGGCCGCCGGGGTGGAGCTGGAGTACGACTGGCGGGCCTTCGGCGCGGTCGGCGCCGACCTCGCGGACGCCGAACTGCTGGGCGTCCCGCCGGGCACCGCGCTGCTGGTGCGCGAGGGGGTCAGCTGCACCCCGGACGGCTCCCCCGCGCTGTACGTGCGCAGGCGGATCGACGGCAGCAGCGCCCGCTTCGTCCTGCACTTCCGCGACCGGTAGCACACCCGTTCGCCGGCCGCATCGGCCTTGGTAGATTCGGCGCCGGAACACCGGAACACCAGACCACCGGAACACCGGAACACCGGGGCGCACAGGGGCGGGCAGGACACGTTGACCGACGGGATCGACCACGACATACCCACCGAGCTGGCCGAGGCCTACCTCGTCCTGCTCGCCGACGTCTCCCGCACCGGCCGGCTGCTGCGCCGCGATGAGCTGGAGCGCCTGCGCAAGCTCGGCGAGCACTGCGCCGAGGCCGGGTACGGGCTGCGCGAGGTGGTGTCGCACTGCCTGGCCGCGGCCCGGCGGGCCTGGCAGACCCTGCCCGGGACGACCGCCGCGACCACCGTCAACGAGCTGCGCCGCACGGGTGACGCGGTGCTGGCCGCCACCGACGCCGCGCTGGCCGCGCTGGGTGAGGGCCACGAGCGCGCCCAGCGCATGGCTGTCCGTCAGGAGGAGGCCGCCAGGCGGGAGTTCATCGACGACCTGCTGTTCGGCCGCGGCGACCTCGGCCTGCTCGCCGAGCGCGCGGAGCGGTTCGGGCTGCGGCTGGCGGGCGCGTACACGGTGGCGGTCGCGGTCGGCGACGAGCCGTTCGCGGACGTCCATCCGCTGGTGCACCGGGTGGAGCGGGAGCTGGCCGGGCGGTTCGGCGAGCGGGACGTGCTGGTGGCCAGCAAGGACGGCCGGCTGGTGTGCATCGCCCCGGACTCCGAGCGGGCGGTGCTGGACGCCTTCGCCGAGCTGACGCTGCGGCCCGGCCCCGGCTACCACCCGGTGCGGCGGGTGGCCACCGGCCGCCGGCACTCGGGGCCGAGCGGGGTGCCGCGCAGCTACGAGGAGGCGCTGGACGCACTGGACTACGCGCGCCGACTGGACCTGCCCGCCCGGCAGTTGAAGGCGGAGGAACTGCTGGTCTTCCCCGTGCTGATGCGGGACCGGGCCGCCATGGCCGACCTGGTGCGCAGCGTGCTCGGCCCGCTGACCGAGGCGCGCGGCGGCGCCCGTCCGCTGCTGGACACCATCGCGGTGCAGGCGGAGGCCGCGTACGTGAACGCGGAGGCGGCGCGCCGGCTGGGGCTGAGCGTGCGCACCCTGAGCTACCGGCTGGAGCGGATCAAGGCGCTCACCGGGTACGACCCGGCGGACGCGCTGCAGCGCTTCACCCTGGAGACTGCGGCCATGGGGGCGCGGCTGCTGAACTGGCCGGAACAGCCCATCTGACCGTCGGGCCGCGCCACCGGCGTGGCCGGAACCGCCCTCTGGCGCTGCCGCCCGGAACCCGCTACGGCACCCCCGGAGACCACCGTCCGCCGGAACCGTCCGCCCACGACCGTCCGTTGCCGAATCCTGCCCGCGTACGCCGCCGCCCGAACCCGTCGCGACGGACCGGCGACCGTCCTGTGGCCCGGTTGTCGCAATGTCACGCGGGCGGTCCGTACCAGGGTGTCAAAGCGGCGTAAAGATTGCCGGATCCTGGCAATGTGCGACCGGCGTCCCGGCTGCCATGATCTTCCCGGCGCCGAAGTGCGGCGCCGGAGGAGAGGCAGGGGGGAGCGTGGCCGGAATGGGGGGTTTCTTCGCGGCCGCGCTGGCCTTTCCGACGGCGGTGTTCAGCTTCGCGCTGGTGGTGGTGGTCGGTTACTGGTTGCTCATGCTGCTCGGCGGCCTGGTGCCCGGCGCCGTGCACGGGGGGCACGGCGGCGGGCACCACGTGGACGTCGGACACGCGGGGCATGCCGGGCACGCGGGGCACGGTGCCGGGGGGCACGGTGCGCACGGGGGTCACGGTACGGACGGGGGGTCCGACCCGCACGACGCCGACCACCACGGAGGAGTGCTGGACGCGCTGGGGCTGGGCGGGGTGCCCGTGACGGTGGCGGTGTCGCTGCTGGTCGCGCTCGCCTGGTTCGTCAGCCTGTCCGGCACCGTCCTCACCTCGGGGGCACCGGCGCGCGGCGGCGTGCTCGTCGTCGCGCTGGTCGCCTCCTGGGTGGGCACCAGGGTGCTCGTGCGGCCGCTGTCGCGGCTGTTCCCGCAGGACCGGCCGGCCACCCGGGGGGATTTCGTCGGCCGGGTCTGCGTGATCCGGACCGGCCGGGTGACGGCCGGTTTCGGCCAGGCCGAGGTCACCGCGGAGGACGGATCCACCGCGATCGTCCAGGTCCGCACGGCGGAGCCGGAACCGGGCCTGACGGCCGGCCGGACCGCCCTGATCTTCGACTACGACGCCGAGGGCGAGCACTTCCTGGTGGCGCCCTTCGACCCGCCGTACGAACGTCACTGACACCACCGACGTCACCGACGTCACCGACATCACTGACGTCACTGACGTCACTGACACATCGTCAACTTTCTTTCACCGCTTTTCTCTTCGCACCAACTCGCCATCTCGTCAAAGGACTCCGTGATGGACACCATCGCCGTGGGTTTCGGCGTGCTCGTCGCCGTCGTGCTGCTCATCGTGCTCGCCATGCTGTTGTTCGTGGGCCGCCTGTTCCAGAAGGTCGAGCAGGGCAAGGCCCTGATCGTCTCCCGGACGAAGAAGGTGGACGTGACCTTCACCGGCGCGGTCGTCCTCCCGGTGCTCCACAAGGCCGAGTTGATGGACATCACCGCGAAGACGGTGGAGATCCACCGGGCCGGCCGGGACGGCCTGATCTGCCGGGACAACATCCGCGCGGACATCCGGATCTCGTTCTTCGTCCGGGTCAACAAGACCGTCGAGGACGTCATCAAGGTCGCCCAGTCGATCGGCACCGCCCGGGCCAGCGACCCGCAGGCGATCCAGGAGTTCTTCGCCGTCAAGTTCGCCGAGGCGCTCAAGACCGTCGGCAAGCAGCTGGACTTCACCGACCTGTACACCCACCGGCACGAGTTCCGGGACCAGATCATCGCGGTCATCGGCACCGACCTCAACGGCTACACGCTGGAGGACGCGGCCATCGACCACCTGGAACAGACCCCGATGAGCCAGCTGGACTCCGACAACATCCTCGACGCCCAGGGCATCCGCAAGATCACCGAGCTGACCGCGATCGAGCACGTGCGCACCAACGAGTACCAGCGCCACGAGCAGAAGGAGATCACCCGGCAGAACGTGGACGCCCGGGAGGCCGTCCTGGAGCTGGAGCGCCGCCAGGCCGACGCCGAGATCCGCCAGCGCCGCGAGATCGAGACGCTGCGGGCCAAGGAGGACGCGGTGATCGCCCGGGTGCAGGAGGAGGAGCGGCTCAACGCCCAGACCGCCTTCCTGCGCACCGAGGAACTGCTCGGGGTGCAGCGGGAGAACCAGGCCCGCGAGGTCGCGGTGGCGCAGAAGAACCGCGAGCGGGTCATCGCGGTGGAGAACGAGCGGATCGAGAAGGACCGTCTGCTGGAGGTCGTCGGCCGCGAGCGGGAGACCGAACTCGCCACGATCGCCAAGGCGAAGGAGGTCGAGTCCGCCAAGCGCGAGGTCGCCGACGTGGTCCGCGAGCGGGTCGCGGTGGACCGCACCGTCGCCGAGCAGGAGGAGGCCGTCAAGACCCTGCGCGCCACCGAGGAGGCCGAGCGCGTCCGCAAGGCCGTCGTCATCCAGGCCGAGGCCGAGGCGCAGGAGAAGCTCGTCAAGGACATCAAGGCGGCGGAGGCCGCCGAGCAGGCCGCCTCCCACAAGGCCCGCGAGGCGCTGGTGCTGGCCGAGGCCCGGCAGCGGGCCGCCGAGCTGGACGCGACCGCCAAGATCCGGCTGGCCGAGGGCCTCCGGGCGGAGGCCGCCGCCGAGGGCCTGGCCAGGGTCCAGGTGCGGGAGCAGGAGGCCGCGGCGGTGGAGAAGGTCGGTCTCGCCGAGGCCGTCGTCCAGACCGAGAAGGCCAAGGCCGCCGCGCTGGAGGTCGGCGCCAAGCTGAAGGCCGAGGCCGAGGGCCTGACCGAGAAGGCCGCCGCGATGGCCAAGCTGGACGAGGCCTCCCGCGAGCACGAGGAGTACCGGCTGCGGCTGGCCGCCGAGAAGGACGTCCGGCTGGCCGGGCTGGACACCCAGCGGCAGATCGCCGAGGCCCAGGCCACCCTGGTCGCGGCCGGGCTGGAGAAGGCCAGGATCGACATCGTCGGCGGGGACTCGGTGTTCTTCGACAAGCTGGTCCAGTCGGTGACGGCCGGCAAGAGCGTGGACGCCTTCGTCGGCCACTCGCAGACCGCGCAGACCCTCGCCGGGCCCTGGCTGGACGGCCGGGCCAGCTTCACCGAGGACCTGACCAAGGTGCTCTCCTCGGTCTCCACCGCGGACGTGCAGAACCTGACGGTGTCCGCGCTGCTGATGAAGCTGATCGGCTCGGGCAACGGCGGCCAGGCCGCCCCGCTGCGCCAGCTGCTGGAGTCGGCGCGGCAGCTGGGCATCGCGGAGACCCCGATCGGGGCGCTCGCCGGTGCCTCGGTCAACGGCTCCAAGTAGCCCGCGGCCGTCCGAGACGGTCCGCCGAGCACCTGAGCCCGCCGAGCACCCGAATCCGCTGAGCACCTGAAATCCGCTGAGCACCTGAGGAAGCAACCGTGACCGTGGACGCCCTCGACGCCCGGCTCGACGCCGGAACCTACGAGGTCCTGCGCGACCGGCTCGCCCGAGCCGCCGCCGAACTCGCCGACCGGGCCCAGGCGTTGAACGCCCGCCGGGTCGCCGAGTTCGGCGGCGGGGAGCTGCGGCTGGCCGGCACCGGACGGCTCACCACCGCCCGGGCCTGCCTGCCGCAGGACCTCACCGCCACCGGCGGGCAGCTGCTGCTCGCCACCCGCACCACCGAAAGCACCGAAAGCACCGACGGCGCCGGGGTCGCCGGGGTCGCCGGGGACTTCACCGGCCTCCTCGGCCTGCACCACCCCGACCTCTCCCCCGCCCCCGCCGAGGGCACCCTGCTCGACGACCCCCGGCTCCGCCAGGACCTCGCCGACCTGCGCCGCTACTTCCGCGACGCCCGGCTGGAGCGGCTGCGCCCGGTGGACGGCCGGCTGCTCGCCGTCTTCCGCACCGGCCCCGCCGCCACCGACGTCCGGGTGCTGCGCTGGCGCCTGGACGACGAGACCCGCGCCACCTACCTGGACGGGCGCGGCGAGCGCGACCACACCCCGGCGGACGGCCAACAGCTGCCCTGGACGGCCCTCACCCGGGACGACCAGCTGCCCGCCGGCCCCGGCCGCCCACCGCGCGCCGACCTGGCCGGCGAACTGCTGGTCGGCGTCGACGGCGGCCGGCTGACCATCGCCGCACCGGACGGCCGGGAGCTGCACCGCGAACCGCTCGCCGAGGCCCTCCAGACCCTCGCCGACGCCCGGATCGCCCACGCCCGGCTCGGCACCCTGCTGCTGGTGCGGGTGCGCCCGTACCAGGAGGAGACCGAACGGCACCTGGTGGTCCACCTGCCCACCGGCACCGTCACCCGGATCGACGCGCTCGGCCAGGCCTGCCTGCGGCTGCCCGCCGACCAGGGCGTGGCCTTCCCCGGCGGCTGCCACCTGGTGGACGGCACCGTGCGCACCTTCGACCAGCCGGTCGACGGCCTGCGGTACGAGCGCACCGTCCTGTCGCCCAACGGCGAGGACGTGCTGTACGAGTTCCGTTCCCCCACCGACGGCCGCGCCCTGCTCCAGCCGTACAACAGCGTCCGGCAGGAGGCCGCCGCCCCGCTGCCCTGCCAGGGCTACGCGCTGCTCGCCGACGGCACCCTGGTCGCGCTGCGCCCGGCCGAGGACGGCCCGACCCGGCTGCACCCCGTCCAGGTCTGGCAGACGCCGTTCACCAGCGAGCGCTTCGCCGCCGAACAGCCGCCCGGCACCGGCCCGCTGGCCCGGATCGGCAACGCCGACCTGGTCCGCGGCCTGGCCGACTGCCTGGCCCTGGCCCGGCTGGCCGCGGCCGGCGCCGACACCCCGGCCGGCCACCAGGCCGTCCTCGCCGCCTGCACCCGCACCGCCGACCGGCACCACTGGCTCGGCCAGGGCGGCCTCGGCGACCTCGCCGCGCCGCTCGCCGAGATCCGCGACACCGCCCGGCAGGTCATCGCCGAGTACGAGGCCGTCGCCCAGCTCACCGCGCACGCCGTCCGGCGGACCGACGAGGCCGCCGAGCACGTCGAGGGCCTGCTGCGCACCGCCCGCGGCGAGACCCTGGCCGACGCCGCCGAGTGGGTCGACCGGCTCGCCGGGCTGCGCCGCGCCCAGGGCCGGGTCGAGGCGCTGCGCGACCTGCCGCGCGCCGACCCCGAGCGGATCGACGCGCTCGCCGCCCACCTCGCCGAGGGTCTCGCCGAGGCCGCCGACCGCGCCGTCGTCCAGCTCGCCGAGCCGGCCGCCTTCGAGCCGCACCGCCACCGGGCCGGCGAGCTCGCCGAGCGCTGCGCCGCCATCGCCACCGCCGCCGAGGCCGAGCCGCTGGGCCTCGAACTGGGCGCCCAGAGCGAGGCCCTGCAGACCGTCTCCGAACTGGTCGGCACCCTCGACCTGGCCGACGCCACCACCCGCACCGCGATCCTCGACCGGCTCGCCGACGTCCTCGGGCTGCTCAACCGGGCCCGGTCCACCCTGACCGTGCGCCGCCGGGAGCTGCGCACCCGCGAGGCCGCCGCCGAGTTCGCCGCCGAGACGGCCCTGCTCGGACAGGCCACCACCGCCGCGCTCGCCGCCGCCGACACCCCCGAGACCTGCGACGAACAGCTCGGCCGGCTGCTGCTGCGGATCGAGCAGCTGGAGACCCGCTTCGCCGACGCCGACCCGGCCCTCGGCGACCAGCTCGCCGACCGGCGCACCGAGATCCACGACGCGCTCACCGCCCGCCGCCAGCACCTGCTGGAGGAGCGGGCCCGGCGCGCCGACCGGCTGGCCGCCTCCGCCGAGCGCGTCCTCGACACCCTGCACCGCCGGCTGGCCGCGCTCGACACCCACGAGGAGATCGAGGCGGCCCTCGCCGCCGACCCGACCGCCGTCAAACTCCGCGACCTGGCCGGGCAGTTGACCGCACTCGGCGACCGGGTCCGGGCCGAGGAGCTGACCGGCCGGCTGCGCGCCGCCCGCGGCCGGGCCCTGCGGTCCCTGCGCGACCGCGCCGACCTCGCCGGGGACGGCCCCGGCACCCTGCGGCTGGGCCGCCACCTGTTCGCCGTCACCACCCAGCGGCCCGAGCTCGCCCTGGTCCCCTGGCGCGGGCGCCCCGCCTTCACCCTCACCGGCACCGACTACCGCTCCCCCGTCACCGACCCGGCCTTCGCCGCCACCGAACGCTACTGGGACCGCCCGCTGCCCTCGGAGACCCCTCGGCTCTACCGCGCCGAGTACCTCGCCGCGAGCCTGCTGCTGGCCGCCGAGCCGGGATCGCTGACCACCGACGGGGACCTGCTGGAGTACGTCCGGCGGGCGGCCGAACAGCGGCCGGACGAGGGCTACCAGCGCGGCGTGCACGACCACGACGCGGCCGTGCTGCTCCGCGCGCTGCTCGAACTCGGATCCGAGGCCGGGCTGTTGAGCCACCCGGCGGGCGCCAGGGCGGCCGCCCAGCTGTACTGGGCGCACGGCACCGACGAGCGGCAGCGACTGCTCTGGCACACCCGGGCCCACTCCCTGGGCCTCGCCCGGGACGCCTTCGGGGGCACCCCGGCGCGGGCCGCGCTGGACGCGCTGGCCACCCTGACCGCCGAACTCACCGCCGCCGTCGACGACTTCACCCCCGGCGCGGAGCCCGCCGGCGCCTACCTGGTGGCCGAACTGGCCGCCGCCGGCCCCAGCTTCGCCCACTCGGCGGGCGCCGCCGCGCTGCTCGACAAGTTTCGCGCCGCACCCGAGTCGGCCGGCCTCACCGAGGCGCTGGCCGCCCTGCCCGAGGAGCCGGAGCTGCTGCCGGTGCGACGCCAACTCGCGGCCGCCTGGCTGGAGTCCGGCGCCTCCGACGCCGACCCGGCCGACCTCGCCGAGGCCGCCGCCGTCCTGCTCTGCCCGTCCCTGCCGCGCCGCCCGGCCGAGGGGGCGGTGAGCGCCCGGATCACCGGACTGCTCGGCGACCACCCGCGCCTCACCGGCGGCGCACTGGACCTCCGGCTGGACGAACTGCTCGCCCGGGTGGGCGAGTTCGAGCGGGTCGAGGTGCCCGGCTACCGGGCCTACCAGCGGCTGCGCGGCGAACTGCTGGCCGCCGAGCACGCCCGGCTGCGGCTCGACCAGTACCGGCCCGCCCCGCTCAACGGCTTCGTCCGCAACCGGCTCATCGACCAGGTGTACCTGCCGCTGGTCGGCGACAACCTCGCCAAGCAGCTCGGCACCGTGCGGTCCGGCGGGCCCGTCGACCGCAGCGGCCTGCTGCTGCTGGTCTCCCCGCCCGGCTACGGCAAGACCACCCTGGTCGAGTACCTCGCCGAGCGGCTCGGCCTGCTGCTGGTCTCCGTCAGCGGCCCCGCGCTCGGCCACCGGGTCACCTCGCTGGACCCGGCCGAGGCCCCCGACGCCACCTCCCGGCGCGAGGTCGAGAAGCTCAACTTCGCCCTGCACGCGGGCGACAACGTGCTGCTCTACCTGGACGACGTCCAGCACACCTCGCCCGAGTTCCTCCAGCGCTTCATCCCGCTGTGCGACGCCCAGCGCCGCGTCGACGGCGTCTGGGACGGCGAGGCCCGCGAGTGGGACCTGCGCGGCAAGCGCTTCGCCGTCGTCATGGCCGCCAACCCGTACACCGAGTCCGGGCGCCTCTTCCGGCTGCCCGACATGCTCGCCAACCGGGCCGACGTCTGGAACCTCGGCGACGCCGTCGCCGGGCGCGAGGACCTCTTCGCCCTCAGCTTCGTCGAGAACGCCCTGCCCGCCAACCCCCACCTGGCCCCGCTCGCCACCGCCGAGCGCGCCGACCTCGACACCCTGCTCGCCCGCGCCGCCGGCCTGCCCGGCGGCACCCTGGCCGCCGCCTGGCCGGCCGCCGAGGTCGAGCGGATGACCGCCGTCCTCGCCGGCCTGCTCCACCTGCGCTCCACCGTCCTGGCCGTCAACCGCGCCTACCTCGACTCCGCCGCCCAGGACGACCGCACCCGCACCGAGCCCCCGTTCCTCCTCCAGGGCTCCTACCGCAACATGGCCAAGCTCGCCCAGCGCCTCGACCCCGCCCTCACCCGCCCCGAACTCGACGCCCTCCTCACCGACCACTACCGCGCCGAGGCCCAGCCCCTGGGCGCCGACGCCGAGGCCCAGTTGCTGAAGCTGGCGGAGCTGCGCGGCACGATGACGGAGGTACAGGCCGAACGCTGGGCGGAGCTCAGGGCTGCACGTCGTCGAGCAGCTCCGACCACAGATCGAGCGTGGGTGCCGCGAACTTGAACTTGCTGTCCGAGGGACGCAGTCGGACGTAGGCGGAGACCAGCAGATGCGCCACCCGCTCGGTCTCCGCCGGAAGCTGGCGCCGGATGAGATCCATCCACCCCGGCGCGCTTCCGTCGTGGAGCGTCTCCAGCGGCAACTTCCGG
Organism: Kitasatospora sp. NPDC056651; assembly: GCF_042792155.1. Classification (NCBI taxonomy): domain Bacteria; kingdom Bacillati; phylum Actinomycetota; class Actinomycetes; order Kitasatosporales; family Streptomycetaceae; genus Kitasatospora; species Kitasatospora sp. NPDC056651. Next base: position 57,619 of record NZ_JBHTWX010000007.1, read on the forward strand.
CAGGCCGTCCAGGTGACCAGCTCGGGCGCGTACTGCAGCAGCTTCCAGTGCCCCTTGCTGTTCCGCTTGAACAGTTCGGCGATCTTCGCCTGGGTCGACCGCCTGGCCTCCACCGCCCGCTGGATGCTGATCTCGCGCACGCCCTCGTGCACCAGGCTGCGGTAGACCGGGCTGTCGATGTCCGACCAGAGCTCCTTCAGGCCGTCCTCGGTCTGAAGGTGGTTGGTCAGGTACGGGCGCGGCGCGGGTGAGAGCGCGGCGAGCGAGCGGAACACGTCCGCGGGCGTGAACCCGACCGGGTGCGGCCCGGACACGATGCCCCGCCGGGGGTCGAAGAAGCCGCCCTCCCGCCGGAACTCCTCCTGGACGCGCAGCAGGTGGGGGCAGCGCGCGAGGTTGTCCTGCGGCTCCAGGGGGTTGATGTGGTGGGCCGACTCGTCGCAGAGCTCGCGGGCCCGGTCGATGTCCTCGCCGGTGACGACGACGACCCACAGGACGGCCCTGGAGAGGTGCGCCGGGGAGAGCTCGCGGATCAGGTGGGCCATCGTGACCAGCCGCTGGAAGCCGTCCAGGCACTCCACGCCCGCCAGGCCCAGCAGCCCGGAGCCGCCGGCCCGGTCGGGTTCCCAGTGCGGGCTTCGCGAGGAGAGGACGATCGGCGGCCCGAACATGCCGGCTTCCTCGGGCCGCTCCCGGAGGGTGTTCGCGAAGGCCCGGTTGACCGCGCTGTCCGGCAGGTATCCGCGCCGGCTCCTCAGCACGAAGGCCGCGTCGGGCATGGCGGCCAGCGCCGCCAGCTCGGCCGCGTCGATCAGGCACATCCAGCGGTTGCCGATGGTCACGACGTGACGGGACCTGAGGATGTGACGGTCGAGGGCCGGCGGGGTGTTCGGCGCCCACGAGACTCCCCGCCAAGGGTCCAGTGGTGACTGGTGGTTGCTCATGGTCGGTTCAACGCCGTACGGACGGTCAGGTTGCGGCGCGCGGCCGCCTCGGTCGGCTGAAATTCATCGACGCCGGTCCGGTTGCCCTATCACCCGACTACTACTCCCATCGGGGGATCTCCCCGTGTCGCCGGATGGCCCTCCCACGTCGGCGGGTCGCCAGGTGATACGGGCGCTGAGGGACTCGATCCGGCCGGGCCGAACACCGCCGGGTGCGCGGGAAGTCGGGTGCGCAGGAAGTCGGCCCACCCGACCTCCTGCGCACGTCATCCGGCCACCCGCCCGTGCTACCGGCGCCGCCCGGCCGCCAGCAGGTCGGGCACGGTGGCGAGCTTCACCCGGGGGCGGCCCTCGGCCTCGCCCCGCTCGCGCTCCGCGCGGTCCACCGCCCGCAGCTCGCGCAGGCCGACCGCGTCCGGGCGGCGGTGCCGCACCAGCCGGTCGAACTCCCGGCGGCCCGCCGCCGGGGCGGGCAGCGCGCGGGCGGCCGCGTCGTCCATCAGCGCGTCCACGGTCTCGCGCGCGCAGGCCCGGTTGGCGCCGATCCCGCCGGACGGGCCGCGCTTGGCCCAGCCCACCACGTACGCTCCCGGCAGCGGCCGGCCGGTCGCCGGGTCGACGACCCGCCCCTCCCGGTGCGCGACCGTCCCCGTCGCCTCGTCGAAGGGCAGCCCGGGCAGCGGCACGCCCCGGTGGCCGATCGAGCGCACCACCAGCCCGGCCCGCAGCACGTCCTCGGCCCCGGTGCCCTCGACGCCGCCATCCGCCGCCGGCGCGGTCCGCTCGACGGTCAGGGCCTCGACCCGTCCGTCCCCGGAGAGCGCGACCGGTGCCGACAGGAACCGCAGCACGATCCGCCGCCCCGGCCCGGGCTCGGCGCCCCCGTCGTGCGGGACCAGCGGCAGCCCGGCCAGCAGCGCCGCCCGGGAGCCGGACCCCGCCGGGACGCCCGGCCCCGGCCCCAGCCCCAACCCCGCGCCCGCGCCCGCCTCGATCTCCGCCCGCACCTGCGGGTGGTCCTCCACCACCACCTCGACGCCCGGCAGTTGCCGCAGCGCCAGGAACTCCGCCGTGGTCCACGCCGCCTGCTCCGGCCCGCGCCGGGCGAGCAGCACGACCTCGCGGACCCGGCTGCCGCGCAGCGCGGCGAGCGCGTGGTCGGCGATGTCGGTGGCGGCGAGCCGGTCGGGGTCGGTGAGCAGGATGCGGGCGATGTCCACCGCGACGTTGCCGTTGCCGACCACCACCACGCGCCGTACCTCCGAGAGGTCCACCGTGTCGGCGGGCACGGTCGGTTCGGCGTTGTACCAGCCGACGAAGGAGGTCGCGGGCAGGCTGCCCGGCAGGTCCTCACCGGGGATGCCGAGCCGGCGGTCGGCGGCCGCGCCGACCGCGTACACCACCGCGTGGTGGTGCGCGGCGAGTTCCTGGTGGGTGACGTCCGTGCCGATCTCCACGTTGAGGTGCATCCGCAGCCGGGGGTCGTGGAAGACGCCCGCGAAGCTCTCCGCGATCCGCTTGGTGGACTGGTGGTCGGGGGCGACGCCGTGCCGCAGCAGGCCGCCGGTGACCGGCAGCCGGTCGATCATGGTGATCTCCGCGCTGGTGCCGCGCAGCAGTTCCTGCGCGGTGTACCCGGCGGACGGCCCGGTGCCGACGACCGCGATCCGCAGCGCGCCGAGGTCGCCGGGCAGGCTGCGCGGGAAGCTGGGCGCGCCCCAGGCGTGGTCGCTGGGGTGGTCGCGGAACCAGTCGCGGTTGAGGTCTCCGAAGACGGTGTCCGGCCCGCGCAGCCGGTCGACCGGGTACACCGCGTCCACCGGGCAGGCGTCGGCGCAGGCACCGCAGTCGATGCACGCCCGCGGGTCTATGTAGAGCATGTCGGTGGTGCCGAACTCCGGTTCGTCCGGCGTCGGGTGGATGCAGTTGACCGGGCAGACGGACACGCACGAGGCGTCGTTGCAGCAGGTCTGGGTGATCGCGTAGGCCATGGCCGGGGTGGGGTCCTCGCTGCGCGTGGGGGTGGGGACGGGTGCGTGCCGACGGTCCGTCAGAGCATGTGCACCCGGCGGTAGACGGCCGCCGAGCGGCTGGTCAGCAGCCCGGTCTCGGCGAGGAAGGCCATCAGGTGCCGGGAGCTGGTGCGCATCATCGCCTTGCGGTGCTCGTTGGCCCGCACCTCGGCGAGCGCCCGCTGGGTGTCGAGCCCGGCGGCCCGGTACACGCCCGGGTGGACCATGCTGCTGACGATGACGTACGCGCCGACGGCGATGCCGGTGGCCGAGGCGCGCCGGCGGGCCGGGCTCGCGTGGCGCATCCGCTCGCGGATCTCCTGCCGGGCGAACTTCATGTGCCGGGACTCCTCGACCACGTGGATCCGGGAGGTGCCGCGGACGATCTCCAGCACGTTCTCGCCGCGCATCCAGTCGCGCTGCATGACGTCGAGCACCTCTTCGGCCACCAGGACGCCGCCGTAGGCGAGTTCACCCCTGGCGAGCGCCTTGAAGGCGCGGCCGGCCTGGGCGATCAGCCGGTTCGGCCGGTAGGCGGGGACGCCCATCCTGGCGCAGGCCCGGGCGAACATGATCGAGTGGCGGCACTCGTCGGCGATCTCGGTGAGCGCGAACTGGAACTCGGCGTTGGCGGGGTTCTTGAGGTACTGGTCGCGCAGCACCATCTGCTGGAGGATCATCTCGAACCAGATGCCGGTGTTCATGATCGAGCAGACCTCGTGCCGGGTGAGCGTGACCCGCTGCCGCTCGGTCATCTCGTCCCACAGCCGGGTGCCGTAGAGGGTGCTCCACTCCGGGTTGAGGCCGTAGTGGTGATCGGGCAGCGGGGCGTCCCAGTCGATCTCGGTCGAGGGGTCGAAGGAGAGGGCGGCGGCCGACTCCAGCAGCCGCTTCGAGACGTCGTCGTCGGCCTTGGTGTGGCCGTTCCCGGTCTGCCGGGTGAGAGCCATGGCTGCCTCCAGGTGCCTGCCCCGCGGGTTCCCGCTCACCCGCTTATTAGACGGACAGTACAATAAGAGCCGGTCGCGGAGAACCCCCTGCGCGGCAACCGACCGGCGCGCGACACAGGGCCCGCGCCCCCTCGTGCACGCGGCGACGGGCGGGACCCTCGCCCAGGGTCCCGCCCGCCCGTCAGCCCGTCAGCTCGTCAGCTCGTCAGCTCGTCAGCTCGCCCGTCCGACAGCGCGCCCGTGGCCGGAAGCCCCGCCCTCAGTCCGCCCGGCAGCCGCAGGGGCCGCGCCGGTCGTCCGCGTCGAAGGCCGCCAGGGCCCACGCGCCCGGCTCCAGCGCCCGGCACAGCGCGGCGAGCACGGGAGCCTCCAACCCGCCCAGGGCCTCGGCGAGTTCGTCCGTCACGTCCTGCGCGATCTCAACCGCCACCGCCTGCGCCGGGGTGCGCGGCCCGAGCTTGCTGACGGCCGCCGCCGCCCGGGCGGGGGTGAGCAGCGCCGAGGCCTGGACGAGCAGCCAGGCCGGGACACCGGCCGCGCCCTCCGGCGGAGGCAGGTACGGGCGGGCACCGTCGTAACGGTCGTCCTCGGCGAAGGCCCGCTGCTTCACCTTCACCAACGGGCGGGCCGCTTCCGACTCGCACCACTCGCGGGCCGGCTTGAGCACGTACCCCTCGGCGAGGTTGTCCGGCAGCTCGGGCAGGTCGAACAGCGAGGGCACCCGGCTCGGGTAGCGCACCGGCAGGTCGTGCAGGGTGTTCAGCGGGCCGTGCCCGATCAGGGGCACGCAGGTGAGCCCGGCGGCCCGCGCCTCGGCGCGCAGGACGCGGTCCTCGATCCACCGACGGCCTTCGGGCGTCTCGACGGTGGCGTCGAAGGGCAGCCAGCGCAGGCCGGGGGCGTACCAGACGCCGGTCTGCACCGGCTCGACTCCGGGGACGGCGGGCACCCCGGGGTGCGGGTAGCGGCCGCCGGCGAGTTCGCCGTAGACCGTCACCCTGGCGCGGTCGCCCCACGGTCCGCGCACCGCGGCGGCGAACCGGGCGGCCGCGACGGACAGTCCGGGCCAGATCCGGCTCACCCCGAAGAAGCCGTCCAGCCCCTCGTCGTCCAGCAGTTCGCGCCGTTTCGCGGCCCGCACCGAGCCGCCCTCGCAGACCACCGCGAAGTGCGCCCCGTGCACCTTCTCCGTCGCCGTCCACACCCGGCTGCCGGGGCCGCCGGAGCGGGTGCGGGCGGGGATCTTGGGGTAGGGCCGCAGCTCCGGGCCCTCGGACACCGTCTCGAACACCGTCTCGGACACGAACCGCATCCTCGCCGCCGGGCCCGTCTCCCGGCAACCGGGATTCGGGCCCGCCCACGTCATCGGCCGGGACTGGCCCCGGTCAGGCCCTGGCCGGGCGGCCGGGTCAGACCCCCCACGCGCCCCGCAGCTCCGCGAAGGCCTCGTGGAACCCCGGGAAGGTCTTCCGCACGCAGCCCGGGTCGTCGAAGGTGATGCCGGGCGTGCGCAGCGAGGTGACGGCGAAGGACATGACGATCCGGTGGTCGGCGTGGGTGGTGATCTCGACCGGGCGCGGCGTGCCGGGCAGGATCTCGATCCAGTCGTCCCCGGTGGCCACCGTGACGCCCATCGCGCGCAGGTTGTCGGCGCAGGCCTCCAGCCGGTCGCACTCCTTGACCCGGGTGTTGTGGACGTCCTCGATCCGCACCGGCCCGGTGGCGAAGGGCGCGATGGCGGCGAGCGTGGGCATGGTGTCGGAGATGTCGCGCATGTTGACGGTGATCCCGCCGAGCGGGCCGTTCCCGGCCACCGTGGTGCGGTCGTCCGCGACGTCGACCCGCGCGCCCATCCGCCGCAGCACGTCCACGAAGCGCAGGTCGCCCTGGAGCGCGTCCCGGCCGAGGCCCGGGACGGTGACCTCCCGGCCGGCCAGCGCGGCCGCGGCGAAGAAGTAGCTGGCGGTGGAGGCGTCCGGCTCGATCGGGTAGTCGGCGGCCCGGTAGCCGCCGGGGGGCACGTCGAACACCTCGCCGGCCGGGGTCCGCTCGCGCTTCACCTCGACCCCGAAGGAGCGCATCATCGCCAGGGTGATGCCGATGTACGGGGCCGAGACCAGCCGGGTGACGGTGATCCGCAGCCCGTCCCTGGTGAGCGGGCCGAGCAGCAGCAGCGCGGTCAGGTACTGCGAGGACTGCCCGGCGTCCAGGGTGAGTTCACCGCCGCGGACGCCGTCGGCGAGGACCGTCAGCGGGTGGTGTCCCTCGGCCTCCTCGTGCCGCAGCTCCACGCCCAGTTCGCGCAGCGCCCGGGTGAGCGGGGCGACCGGGCGGCGGCGCATCTGGGCGGAGGCGTCGAAGCGGTAGGTGCCGTGGCCGGCGGCGGCGAGGGTGGGCAGGAAGCGCGCGGTGGTGGCGCCGTCCCGGCAGTACACCTCGGCGTCCGGCACGGCGGGCCCGGCCGGGCGGCCCTCGACCTGCCACGCCTCCCCGGTCCGCTCGATCCGGTACCCGAGGGTGTCCAGCCCCTGCGCGAAGCCCTCCGTGTCGTCCGAGGACAGCGGGCGGCGCAGGGTGGTCACGCCCTCGGCGGCGGCGGCCAGGAACAGCGCCCGGGCGGTGATGGACTTGGACCCCGGGATCTCCACAGCGGTCACGACAGGCTCTCCCCCCACATGGGTGTCCGACAGGTGTCTCCAGTGGACTCGGCTCCGATCCTGCCCCACCCGGAGCCCGCCGTACCCGACTATCCACGGACTGGACGGGCGGCGCCGGCGGCGGACGGCGGCGCCGCGGGGAGGCGGCACGGCGGCGGACAACTTCCGGACGGCGCGCAGCACTTCGTCCCGTCGCCCGGCCGGCTTCACCCCGGCGGATCAGCAGCGCGCCCAGAGCCCGGCCAGGTGGGCGTGCAGGACCTCCTCGGCCTCCGCCACCGTCCGGTGCCCGACCAGCACGTGCGCGGTGAGCCCGTCGGCGAGGGCGAGCAGCGTCCGGGCCTCGGCCCGCGCCGACACCGCGCCGCCCACGGCCTGCGCGCCCTCCCCCGCGCCACTCGCGGCCTCCGTGATCAGCCGCACCATCAGCTCCTCCAGCGCCGCGTAGCTGCTCCGCAGGGTCCGTGCCAGCGCCTGGTTGACGGCGGCTCCGGCCACGAAGGCGAGCCAGATCCTGGCCTCGGCCCGGTGCTCCTCCCGCAGCAGCGCCACCTCGCCCGCCACCAGCCCGAGTTCGCTGGCCGCCGACTGCGCCGGGCCGGCCGTGAGCCGGCTGCGCACCCGCTCGCTGACCCGCTCGCCGACGTGGGCGAGCGCGAACAGGAGCATCTCCTCCTTGGTGTGGAAGCAGCGCTGGACGGCCCCCATCGAGACCTCCGCCCGGGCGGCCACGTCCCGCAGGGTGACGCCCTCCAGCCCGTGCTCGTCCACCAGCAGGCAGACGGCCTCGGCGATCTGCCGGCGTCGGCCCTCCAGGTCCACCTGCTTCGGCATCGTCCGTCTCCTGCCCCGTGGTCCGTGGACGCCGCCCGGCAGCGGCCCGATTTTTTCGATGCAAGCGTATCGGCTTCTGGGCTATGGTGCGGTTCCGATGCAACCGCATCGGAACCGACCGGAGGAGACCCCCATGCCCCTGTGGAGCAAGCCCGCCACCGAACTCGCCGCCGCCGTGCGCGCCGGCGAGGTGTCGGCGCTGGACGTGACGGACAGCCACCTGGACCGGATCGCCGAGGTCAACCCCGAGCTGAACGCCGTCACCCAGCTCCTCGCCGACCGCGCCCGCGAGGCCGCCCGGGACACCGACCGCCGCCGGGCCGCGGGCGAGCCGCTGGGCCCGCTCGCGGGCGTGCCGTTCACCGTGAAGGAGAGCACCCCGATCGCCGGCGTGCCCACCACCTTCGGCACCCCGCACTTCCGCGACCACATCGCCGTCGCCGACGCCGTCCCGGTGGCCCGGCTGCGCGCGGCCGGGGCGATCCCGATCGGCCACAGCAACCTGCCGACCCTGGTCATCGCCGGGATGCACACCCGCAGCGAGCTGTACGGCGACACCCGCAACCCCTGGGACTCCCGCCGCACCCCGGGCGGCACCAGCGGCGGGGACGGCGTGGCCGTCGCCGCCGGGATGGCCCCGCTCGCGCTCGGCAACGACTCCGGCGGCTCGGTCCGCATCCCCGCCTCCTTCTGCGGGATCGCCGCCCTCAACCCGACCACCGGCCGGTTCCCCGCCGACCAGCGCGTGATCGGCCCGGCCGACCCCGGCCCGGCCTCCCAAGTCCTGGTCACCGACGGCCCGTTGGCCCGTACGGTCGCCGACCTGCGGCTCGCCTACGAGGCCCTGGCCGGCACCGACCCGCGCGACCCGCGCGCCGTACCCGTCCCGCTGTACGGAGAGCCGCTGGACGGCCCGATCAGGATCGCCGTCGTCGCCGACCCCGGCGGCCACGGCGTCCACCCCACCGTCCGCCGCGCCATCGCCGAGGCCGCCGACGCGCTGAGCGACGCCGGGTACGACGTCCAGGAGGTCCCCGACGTCCCGCGGCTGGACGAGGCGCTGGAGACCTACCACCGGCTGCCCGTCACCGAGTTCGCGCCCCGCTGGCCCGCCGTCCGGCAGCTGCTGGGCGAGGGCGGCGACCGCTACATCGACTACACGATGCGCGCCGCCCCGCCCGCCACCGACGCCCCCGGCCTGATGGACCTGCTGAGCGCCAGGATGGGCGTCCGCCGCGCCTGGGCGGAGTTCCTGCGGCAGTACCCGCTGCTGCTGGGACCGGTGTTCAGCGAGCCGCCGGTCGAACCCCGGCTGGAGTCACGGGACCAGGCGGGCCGCGACCGGGTCGCCCTGGCCATGCGGCTCTGCTCGGCGAGCACCCTCGCCGGTGTCCCCGCCGTCGCCGTGCCCACCGGCCTCGACCCGGACGGCCTGCCCACCGGCGTCCAGCTCGTCGGCCGGGCCTTCCGCGAGGACCTCTGCCTGGACGCCGCCCAAGCCGTCGAGGACCACTGCGGCACCCTCGCCCCGATCGACCCGAAGCGGTAGCGGACCCCCGGCCGTAGGGTCCGGGCCGTAACGGGCCCCGGCCGTAGCTCGCCCCGGGTCCCGCTAGGCGCGCCGGCGCAGGCTCCGCCGCAGGTAGCGGGCCCACCCGCGCGGAGCGTCGTCCCGAGCAGGGAGTCCGCCGCCGTCACGCCCCCGGCAGCCCCGGCACCACCAGCCCGCTCTCGTACGCGATCACCACCGCGTGGGTGCGGTTCTGCGCGCCGAGCTTGGCCAGCACGTTCCCCACGTGCGTCTTGACCGTCTCCAGGCTCACCGCGAGCGACTGGGCGATCTCCGGGTTGGACAGCCCGGTCGCCATCAGCCGCAGCACCCCCTCCTCCCGCCCGGTCAGCCCCGCCCGCGGCAGGGCCTCGGCCGAGTCCAGCGGCCGGGCCGCGACCATCCGGCGCAGCGCGGCCGGGAACAGCACCGCCTCCCCCGCCGCCACCACCCGCACCGCCTCGGCGATCTGCGGGACTGGCAGCCGCTTGAGCACGAAGCCGCTGGCACCGGCGCTGAGCGCGGCGGTGACGTAGCCGTCGTTCTCGAAGGTGGTGATCACCACGACCCGGGGCGGGTCGTCGTGCTCCCGCAGCAGTTCGCGGGTCGCCTCGATGCCGTTGCGGCGTGGCATCCGCACGTCCATCAGCACCACGTCCGGGCGCAGGATCCGGGCCTGGGTGACCGCCTCGACGCCGTCGGCGGCCCGGCCGACCACCTCGATCCCCTGCTGGGCGCCGAGCAGGGTGCCGAGGCCGCTGCGGGTGATGGGGTCGTCGTCGGCGATCAGGAGGGTGACGTCGCCGCCCGGGCCGTTCACGCCGACCACCGCACCGGCAGCCGGACGGCCAGCCGCCACCGTCCCTCGCCGTCCGGGCCGGACTCGAACTCGCCGTGCAGCAGCCGCACCCGCTCGGCCAGTCCCGGCAGGCCGTGGCCGGAGGTCGGGAAGCCGCTCGCCCCGGGCCCCCGCGCGCCGCCGTGCACCCCGTTCACCACGGTCAGCTCCAGTTCCTCGGCCCCCGCCGCCACCCGCAGCTCGATCGGTCCGCCCGCGCCGTGCCGCAGCGCGTTGGTCAGGCCCTCCTGGACGATCCGGTACGCGGCCCTGGAGAGCGTGCCCTGCACCTGCGTCAGGTCCCCGGAGGTCTGCGGCACCACGACGGCGCCCGCGTGCCGCAGCCGGTCGATCAGCTCGGGCAGGTCGGCGAGGGTCCGCACCGGCGCGGCGCCCGCCTCCTCCTCGCGCAGCACACCGAGCACGTAGTCGAGGTCCTCCAGCGCGGCCCGGGTCGACTCCTCGATGCTGCGCATGGCGGCCCGCGCCGCCACCGGGTCGGCGGCCAGCACCTCGCCCGCGACGGCCGCCTGGATGGTGGCGGCGGTCAGCGTGTGCCCGATCGAGTCGTGCAACTCGTGTGCCAGCCGGTTGCGTTCGGCCAGCTGCCGCTCACGCTCGGCGGCCATCGCGAGCCGCTCGGCCGGCGAGGGGCCGAGCAGCCGGGGCGCCAGCCACCGCAGCGCGCCCGACACCGCCGCGAACAGCACCGCCGCGAGGGCCAGGCAGAGCGCCCCCAGCAGCCAGCTCCAGACACCCGTGACGTTCCGGGCCCAGCCGAAGAGGCTGATCCGGGCCGAGCCCTCCGCGGGCTGCCCCGGCACGGCCAGCCCCATCACCACGAGCGTGCTGCCGCCGATCAGCACCGTCCAGCCCAGCGCCACGTGCGCCAGCACGAACGCCGGCGTCCGCCACCGCTCCCCCGCGGCGCCCTTCACCGGGGCGGGCAGTGTGACGCCCAGCAGCCGCCGTGCCACCGCCACCAGCACCCGGCGCACCAGGTGCGACAGGCCGGCCGCCGCGAGCAGCACCGCCCACACCGGCAGGCCCACCCAGGCCGCCTCCGGCCGGCCGTCCAGGCCCAGCGTCAGTCCGAGTGCCACCATCGCCAGCGGAAGCGCCGCCAGTGCCCCGAGCACCGCGAAGAGCACACCCGTGTACGTCGACCTGCGAAACAGCGGCCGCAATCCCTTGATCATGTGCGCCAGTATTCCTGCCGCCCCGGCCGCCGCCCTCCCCCGATCGAGGGAGCATCTCCACGGCCCCGACGTGCGGGGACACCCCCGGCCCGGCCCTCGCGCCTGCTTCCCCGGACAACAGAACGGCCGGTCGATCCGAAGATCGACCGGCCGTTCCGGTTTGTGCGGCTCTGTCAGTCATGCGTTGGTCACGCGACCAACGTTCCACCCGGCGCGGATTGTTGTGGCACGCGTGGCAGCCCTTGGCAGGCTGGCGGGTGCGATGTGTTGCGCCCCCTGGCGCCGGGTAGTGGTGACGGGCTCAAGCACCTGCAACGGACTCGACACGGGAGGTAGTCGTGGGCCTAGAGTTCATTGGGATGGATCCCACCACCGAGAAGGACGGCTCGCCCACGGTGTGGGTGGAGGAGGAGACGGCGGATCTGATCTTCCAGGGCGAGATGGCCGATGCGGTGCTGGCCGCTGAGGTGGGCGGCAAGAGTTGGGTTCCCGGCCACTCGGCGGGGATTCCTGCTCACGAGTTTGTCATGCGGATTCCGGCACGCATGGTGCCGATCATCAGGAAGGCGTGCGATGTCGCAGAACGCGGAGCAGCTGGTGGTTCCCAGCTTTGACGACCTGCTGGCCAGGGCTCAGCGATCAGCGGTACATCTGGAGATGCGAGACTCCTACAGCGTCGGCGGCGAGTCGTCCGGCTTTCGGCGCTGGCAGCAGACGGGCGAGCGGGACAACGACCCGAACTCGGACTACTGGCGCCCATGGGTTGAGCAGATCGCAGCGACCGTTGCCCGTGGTGTGGTGATCCGCCGTGCCCGGATCGTGTCGGAGCCCGTGACCGACTACATCCGCTACGAGCACGGCGGCACCGTCGTCAACCTCGCGTCCGGCGAGCAGGTCCGGTGGCTGCCGAGGCGCTTGGCGTCGGACCTGGCTCTTCCGGGCAACGACTTCTGGATCTTCGACGGAGAGACGGTCGTCTTCAACCACTTCACCGGCGAAGGAGATTGGGCCGAACCTCCGAAGGAACTCCGAACCGAGCCGGCGGTTGCGAAGCTGTGCGTGGACGCCTTCGAAGCGGTCTGGGACCGAGGCATCCCGCACGAGCAGTACCACGTCTGACCCTCTCAGCCACGAACCCCGGACAGTCCGCTCATGTCGTCATCACCCCCGTCCACAAGCGCCCAGGCGGCCCGGAAGGCGCTCGCCGATCGGCTCAAGGGCATCCGGAAGGATGTGGGGATCAATGGACGTGAGCTGTCTGCCCGGTGTGGTTGGCACCCTTCCAAGACCTCTCGCATCCAGGAGGGACAGGCCGCACCGTCCGAAGCCGATATCAGGGCGTGGTGTGCCGCGTGCGACGCCGTCGACCAGGTGGACGACCTGATCGCCGCGTCCAGGGCCGTCGAGTCGATGTACGTCGAGTGGCGGAGGCTCAGGGCCGGCGGCCTCCGGAGCCTCCAGGACTCGTACGCAAAGCTGTACGACGAGACCAAGGTGTTTCGCTTCTACACCTCGGACGTGATCCCCGGAGTTCTCCAGACGTCGGCCTACGCGACCGCGATCATGTCTCGCTTCGCCGATGAAAGCCGGACGCCAGACGACATGGAACGGGCCATCGCTGCCAAGATGGAGCGGGCGAACGTGATCCACGCTGGTGATCACCGCTTCGCATTCGTCGTCGAAGAGGCCGTGTTGCGGTATCGCCTTGGGAACGCGGAAGCCATGGCGGGCCAACTCGGGCACCTGCTGGCTGTCATCTCACTGCCGCGCGTCAGCCTGGGGATCATCCCATTCACCGCTGAGCGCAGCATGTGGCCCGTTGAGTCCTTCCGGGTCTATGACGACCGGAGGGTGCAAGTCGAACTGGTCTCCGCTGCCGTGAACGTGACGACCCCCGTCGAGGTGCGCGAGTACGTGCAGACGTTCGCTGATTTGCAGACACACGCCGTCTACGGGCGTGAAGCTCGGGGACTGATCACGGCCGCCATAGGGACGCTGGGCTGATCGGTACGCAACTACCCGCAACTTTCTTGAGGCTGCTTGTCGGCACTCCGTACCTTCGAACCACCGACCCGCGGGAGAGCGAAGGGTCAGACGGAGCACCGCCCACTTGACCCGGAGCGCATCTGCCCGACGTGCCGGTTCGGAGGTCGACCCGGGATGCCTCAGCTTGAGTTGATCGCGCCCCAACTTATCCGACAATCACGGGATTTGGCAGCAAGGGGACCGATTGCGGGATCGTTGGCCGACCGCGCGATTGGCGCGCGGGGAACCGAGCAATGAAGAGGCGAAACCATGAAGAAGATCACCGCCAGGCTCTGGCGAATCATCCGGGGCCCGATGCAGTGGCGCGTTCTGTGGCTGTGGCACTCGAAGTTCATGGTCGGCGTCACGGGCGTCGTCCGCGACGACGAAGGCCGGGTGCTGCTGCTGAAGCACCGGATGTGGCCGGAGGGACGGCAGTGGGGCCTGCCGACCGGCTACGCCGACAAGGGCGAGAGCTTCGAACAGACGATCATCCGCGAGGTCCGGGAGGAGACCGGGCTCATGGTGAAGGTGTGCGAGCTGGCGCACCTGAAGAGCGGATTCAAGCTGCGCGTCGAAGTCGCCTACGAGGCGCTGTACGTCAGTGGACGGATCAAGGTCGCTTCGTTTGAGATCTTGGAGGCCCGATGGTTCTCACCGGACAATCTCCCCGAGGGAGTGCAGGAGTCGCACCGGCAGCTGATCCGCCGTCAGCGACTCTGACTCTCGGCCGCTCGCTCACCCCCTCCTGCCTGGGACCGAACGAGCACCTGACCGGAGACCCGGTCGAGCGCACCGAGCTGGCACACGTGCTGGCAGGGCGGCGGGCGACGGCCGCCTCGGACCAGGTGCACCCGCACACGACCTATAGCTTGCTTCACTGGGTGCTGGACACCTGGGCGGACGAGTCGGCGCGGGAGGTGTTCCGGCGCGGTGCGGCCCTGCTGGCCGACCGCTACCGGGAGTTGGGGTTGCACCAGCTGTTGCCGATTGATCGGGTGTGGGTCGGGGTGCGGTCGACTCAGCCCGACGCCTTCGGCGGATTCCACCACCCGAACCAGGGCTACCGGCACGTGCAGCTGGCGTCGGTGATCACCCGGTACGGGCGACTGAGCGATCCCCGGTTGGCCTCCCCCGAGCTGGTGGCGCTCGACCTCCTGCGGTCCTACGCTCATGACTGCCTTCACTGGGGATCGTTCCGAGAATACCGGCTCCACGGCGGGCAGGTGGTCCGGAGCCGGTACGGGATCAACTGGCGAGACCAGCATGGCCGTACGTACTCGTCGAGGGACAAGGAAGACTCCGCATCGACCCGGAACCTGGGGATCGTCATGGAGGGGGCGACGGATCGGGAGGCTCGGACGATCGCCGCCATGGCAGCCGACGGCCTGGGCCTGGCCGATCACCTCGCACCGTCCGATCGGCTGGCGTTCCGCGACACCACGGGGCGGTTGGAGCCGTCCGACTTCGACCACGCCGAACCCGGCATGGCTACCCGCTTCCGCCTGGCCATGGCCGGATATGAACACGGCGTCGGGGAGCGGTATCAGCGATTCCTCACGGAGATGGCCGGGGTCGATGCAGGGACGCTGCACGGGTTCATAGTCGCCGCCATGATCAGTGGCGACCTGTCCAGCCTGACCGACTGGCTCAACCAGCATCACGGGCGCGACGCGTTCCGCCGCATCTTCCGTTCACCGACCTATACCGGCCCCGACCCGGGCGATTAGGCCACCTCGACCACCCCGGCCGCCCTCCCCCGATCGAGGGAGCACCTCCACCGCCCCGACGTGCGAGGACACCCCCGGCCCGGCCCTCGCGACCGCTTCCCCGGACAACAGAACGGCCGGTCGATCCGAAGATCGACCGGCCGTTCCGGTTTGTGCGCGAGGGGGGAGTTGAACCCCCACGCCCTTTCGGGCACTGGAACCTGAATCCAGCGCGTCTGCCTATTCCGCCACCCGCGCATCTGGGTGATGAGGAAAAGCTTAGACCATCCGGAGGGGTGCTCCTGACCACCCCTGCCTGAGGGGGACCCGAGATCGTCCGATGGTCGTACATCAGGGCAAATCCGGCATACCTAGCCTTGAGGGGAAGAATCCGACCAGTCGGCGGGCCCCCGCAGCGGCGGGGCCGCGCCGCGATCAACGACGTGAGGTCCCATGTCCCGCTCCTCCTGCCTCGCTTTCACGGTCGGCGGCCTGGCCCTCGCCGGGCTGGCGGCGGGTGGTGTCGTCCTGGTGAACAGCGACTGGCTCGCCAGGAAGGCCGGCGCCGCCTGGGATATCACCTACGAAGCCACGGCGGGCCAGACCGGCACGCCGCGCGCGACGGACGTGCACTACGGCCACAACCCCGACCGGAGCGACTCCGCGTACAAGAAGGAGACGACCGGCCCGGTGAGCCTGCCCTGGAAGAAGACGGTGTTCGTCAGGGTCGGGGAGCAGGCCCGGGTGGAGGTCCTCCCGGCCGGCAACGCGAAGGCCGAGTGCCGCATCCTGCTGGACGGCGTCCGGGTGGTGGCGGAAGGCACCTCCCCCGGCCCCGGCCGGCCCGCCGTCTGCGAGGTGGCCACGAGCGGCACGCCCGGCAAGTGGCCGCGCTGAACGAGCCTCCGGCCTGCGCGCCCGGAGGGGGTGCGCGAGAAGTCGGGCGGGCCGACTTCTCGCGTCGGCAGGGCCGGGCGGGCTAGAGCAGAGCCGTGGCTTCCTGGATCTCCAGGACGGCGGCGGCGAAGTCCTCGGGGCCGCCGCCCCAGGGGTCGGTGATGCCCGAGCCGAGGATCCTCACCGGCCGGTGGGGGCCGGCGGCGACTTCGACGGCGAGGGCGGTCTCGTCGTCGACCGCGACCAGGTCGTGGGCCCAGCCGAGCAGTTCATCGTCCAGGAGCCGGCCGCGGTGAGCGGTCAGGTCGTAGCCGAAGGCGGCGGCGGCCTCGATCATCAGCGGGTGCGCGGGCTTGCCCACGTGCCAGTCACGGGTACCGGCCGAGCGGACGTCGAGCGCGCGCCCGGAGCGTTCGGCGAGGATCAGGGCGGCGATCGGGGAACGGCAGTGGTTGCCCTTGCAGACCACCAGGACCCGCCTGCACTCACTCACCGGAGTTCACCCGCTCGATCTCGAACGTGATCACGCCGAGGGCTTCCTTCTCGGGCGGGAAGATCGCGTGGATGGCGCGCAGCTGCTCGGCCTCGGTCGCGTGCGGGTTGACGGCCTTCACGTCCTCGGTGCCGAACATCTCCTTGAAGGTCCGGTACGTGCCGATGCGGGTCACCCGGGTCAGGCATTCCGCGCCGCGGCAGGTGAAGTTGAGCAGGTCCCCGACCCTGATGCGCTTCATCGAGGCGTAGGCGACGCGGACTTCGACGGTCTTGGAGCCGTCGGCGATGAGGTCGAAGTACTGCTGGTAGATCTGGATGCTGCGGGGGCGGCCGTGTACCCGGGACTGGTGCCCGGCAGGCTGGCGGGTGGTCATCAGGGTTTCCAATGCGGTTGTGGTGTAGGACCGGTAGAAGTGCCTCGGGTTGCTGAGCATCAGCTCGGCCGCGCCCGTGAGCGCTTCGACGTAGTCCGCTTGCGTTCCGGGCCAGGCGGCGGGGTCGAGCAGCCACGCCGTCGTGTCTCCGGCGCCGGCAGTCGCGTTCAGGAGGCTCTTGGAGAGCTTCCCGCCGTCGCTGCCGAGGACTTGAGGGGTGAAGACGCGCAGCGGCACGGGCGCGGCCGGGGCCCCGATCGCGGCGTGGGCGCCGTCCACCAGCTGGCAGCCGAAGACCCAGTCACCGCCCTTCACCATCACGTGCAAGGTGCCGCCGGCGGGGTGGTAGGAGCGTTCCTTGACCACGTTCCGGTACAGGGTGGAGAGATCGAGGTATCCGCCGCCGAGCGGAGTGATATCGGCTTCGTAGCGCCCGTGTTCGTGGCACAGCGCTTCGAACAGGGCTCCGGAGTCGTCCAGTTCGAGCAGCCGCGTGTGGTCCGCGTGCTTCTGGGACCATCCGCACACCGGGCAGGGCAGCCGGATGTGCGCCGTGCCGCTGGCCGGGGCGAGCCAGAACCGGATCCGGTCGAGGAAGTCGAGCGTCCGCAGGAACTCGGCCCGGAACTCGGGGGTGCTCTGCTGCTCGGTGTAGGTGCTGACCCGGTAGTCGACGCCGGTACGGCTGGCCATCGCGTCCAGGAGCGGGGCGTAGTACTCGGCGACCAGGGCGCGGATGCCGTGGTCTCCGAGCCGGTGGTGGTAGGTGAGTTGGTAGGTCCGGCCGTCGTCGGTGATGGTCTCCGCCGGGGCGTTGTCCAGCGCCACGAAGTCCACGGTCGTATCGATCCCGAACTCGTCACGGGCCCGCTCCGCGACGAGGAAGGAGAGGCTCTGCACCAGATGCGTGCCGATGTGCGGACGCCCGTTGAGCTGCGTCCCCACGGTGAACTCGATCCGTTCCGTGCCGGCCTCCAGGAGGCGGGGACGGAGAATGTCCAGGGCGTCGTCAACGGCGTTGGCGAGAACGGTGTTCGGTGACCTGAGAAGGTCGGTGGTGTTCAAGTGGTGCCTCCGCGCTGCTCGTGAGCCGATTGGCGGAGGGCCAGATTAAGGCCTACGGAAGAGGGCGCGGGCGACTATTCCCGTGTGCGACTAAAGACCGCCGAGGAAGAGGGACGACCAATCCGCCATTCGTTCACAGGCTTGCTCGCCGAAGAGCGCGTGACCCTCGTACATGGCAAAAGCGTCCCGGTAGACCTGGATGTCCCGCCGGTCTCGGAGGATGACGATCCCGGTTTCCGTCTCGACCGTGGCAAGGCTGTTGTCGTACACCGTGAAGGTGTTCAACGGACTCTCCGGAATGTACTTTCCCAGCGGAATCACCCCGAGGTGAACGTTCGGGAGTCTGGACACCGAAATGAGCCGGTCGATCTGCATCACCATGGCTCGATGGGGGATCATCGCCCAGCGGACTGCCTGCTCGGTGAGCAGGAAAGTGAACGTCTTCGAATCATCATAGATGACGGTCTGGCGTTCCAGTTTCTTCGCTATCGCTTTGGAAGTGTCCCCTGGCACATGGGCGAGGCTTGCCCGGATGTACTCCGGTGTGGCAAGCAGGGTGTTCAGCATGGAGAGCAGGAAGTAGCGGATTTCGGTGGACGACTGGTCGAGTGCCGCAAGCTCGGCCTGCTTCTTCTCCAGGCCTTTCCGTCTGAGGGCGCGGACATCCTGCCACTCCGTGTTCGCCACCCGGGCCAGGTCAAGGATCCGCTGTGCCAGTTCGGCCGGCACTTCGAGGGCCCGTAGGATCAGCTCGACGTCCACCAGGGACGGTATGGTCCTGCCGGTCTCGATCTTGCTGATCTTCGATTGCGTCATGCCGCAACGCCGAGCAAGCCGGTCCCCAGCGAGACCGGCTTGAACCCGTATTTCTCTCAGTGCTTGTGCTAGGTCACTCTTGCTGTGGCCAAGCTCTTCAGGGTCTATCGCCACCCGTGCTCTTTCGCGTAGTCCGCGAACGGCACGGACTCAGCCACTGCGATTCGCTGCCATTCTCGGTACTGCTCCACGTCGCCTTCGACGAGTACGCGGTCGATCTGCGTGCCGTCCGGCTCGTAGTTCATCAGGACTGCGGTCGAATCGTCGAAGGTCCAGAAGTCCTGATTCGGGAGTCCGGGGTTCGACCGGTCCGTCAGGTCGAGAATGCGAATGTCCTCTCCGGCCTTCGCGTGCGGCTCGTAGTACATGAACTCGTACCGCAGGTAGTCACTCAGCGGCCGGGTGACGATGTGGACTCGCTGAACCGTACGACCGGCGGCGGCGTGGGCCTTCAGCCTGTCCGTCCAGCCGGACGTGTACGTGTCCGGGTCGATCCGGTTCCCGTTCAGGAATTCTTCGATCTCCTCGGCTTCTCCCGCAACCTTGTACGCGGGCAGAGTTTCAAGCCGGAATGCGGACCGCGCGAATCCGTGCAGAACCCTCTGCCAGTCGTCACCATCCAAGAGCACGGACAGCCTCCTTCACCACGTCCTCGGGCAGTTCCACGGCGTTCTCGCGGGTCGGGACGGTCAGGTCCGCGTAGCGGTCGCCCTGGAAGACGAGGGTGCCCCGGTCGGTGACGTACACGTTCGGGCAGTCGCCGTCCTTGCAGTCACCGGTGTCGCCTCCGGTGAGCCGTCGATGAGCCATGGCCAACCCCCTCCAAGCCGGCCCTCGGATGGACCGACTGACCGAAACGGTATGGAAGGCGCGGATGGTCTGTCCACGCGCTCCGAGCACTATTCCCGTTCTGGACTAAGGATCTTGTAATCCTCGAAGGGCACGGCGTGGGCCAGGGCGATGTCCCGGTAGCGGCGGTACTCGTCGAGCCGGTCGTCCGGCAGCAGCTCGGCACCGATGAACTGTCCGGCGTCCGTGTAGTGCATCCGGTAGACCTTGGCGTCATCGAAGAGCCAGAAGTCGTGGTCCGGGAGGCCGGAGACGGACTGGTGGGTGGTGTCGAGGATGCCGATGGTCTCCCCGGCCTTGATGTTTCCGGGGTACGAGGCCATCTCGTAGCGCAGGTAGTCCGTCAGCGGTGAGCTGAGCACGTGCACTCTGCCCACCTGCTTGCCACGGCTCGTCATGGAGCGGACCCACGGGCTGTCGGAGCACGTCGCGGGCAGTCCCTTTCCGGCGAGGAAGTCCGCGAACTCCTCGCGCTCCGCGTCCACGTCGTACTCGGCGAGTGTCTCCAGTCGGAACGCCGTCCGCTCGAAGGTCTGGAACAGTCGGCCGAAGTCTTCACCTTTGAGCACGGACGCAGCCTTTCAGTACGGCGGACGGGATCAGTGCGGCAAGTAGCGCCGAGGGGGTGTTGGGGTGTGGCAAGGTTGCGCGAGAAGTCGGCCAGACCGATGGCCCCTGACCTGCCGTGTCGCAGGTCAGGGGCCATCGGGTTGAGGCTGTCGAGGGGCGGATCAGCCCTCGATCGGCAG
The DNA here is from genome assembly GCF_042792155.1 of Kitasatospora sp. NPDC056651. Lineage (NCBI taxonomy): Bacteria > Bacillati > Actinomycetota > Actinomycetes > Kitasatosporales > Streptomycetaceae > Kitasatospora > Kitasatospora sp. NPDC056651. Next base: position 77,581 of record NZ_JBHTWX010000007.1, read on the forward strand.
GTCGCCGGCTCGGACGGCCTCGATGAAGGCGCCCCACGAGGATTCGGGGAAGACGAGGGCCGGGCCGTGCGGGTCCTTGGAGTCACGCACCGGAACGCGGCCCGGGAGCCCGGAGGCCACCTCGACGCAGTCTCCGCCGTCGTCCCCGCTGTGGCTGCTCTTCCGCCAGGTCAACACACGCAGCTCCTCGGGGAGTTCTATGCGGGGAGGTCGCCCGTGCGGACGGCCGCAACGAATGCTTCCCAGGCGGCGGCCGGGAACACCAGGGCCGGGCCGTGCGGGTCCTTGGAGTCACGCACCGGAACGCGGCCGGGGAATCCGGGGGCCACCTCGATGCAGTTGCCGCCGTCGTTGCCGCTGTAGCTGCTCTTCCGCCAGGCGGCCGCGGCGAGCTCGTTGCTCATCATCCTTGTAACCCTCCAGCGCATCGGCGATAAACCGAAGCGATTCGCTATCTGACGGACACTCACCCCGCAGCTGATCATAGCGCCGCTGGTACTTGACCACCGTTTCGGGAGCATCGGTCAGATGCCCTCGCTCCAGGCTCTCCGAGTAGACCCAGCGCTCCCCGTCTGGAAGCTCCAGCAACACCATGTCCGTTTTGATGAGCGTCCGTCGGATCGCGAACGGCGCTACATGGATGACGACGTTCGGAAGCTGGGCCACCTTCAGCAGGTGCTCCATCTGGCGACGCATCACGCCTGGACCACCGATGACCGTGCGAATGGCACTCTCGCCGAGAATGGCGAGCAGCAATGGCCCGTTGGGCGTGAAGATGCGGCTCTGCCGGCTGAGTCGCGCGCTGGTCAGCTCCTCGATCTCCTCGGGGTTTCCGACCGCCTCGCCAGTCTCGAAGAGCGCCCGCGCGTAGGGCCTGCACTGCAACGGGCCCCACACCACGGTCTCCTGGTACGCCCGCATCCCGACCGCGATGCCCTCGTGGTCCGCGTACTCCTGGAACCAGTCCGGATGATCGATCGAAGCGTTCCAGTCCACCCGGCTGTACAACCGCATCAACAGCCCGCCGGTGTTCAACAGCTTCTCGAACAGCTCCATTTCCTCGATCAGAGGCTTCCGGCGGCCGTTCTCGATCCGCGAGAGGACCGTCCGGTCCATGTGCATGAGCTTCGCGAGCTCCTCCTGCAAGAACCCGGCGTACTCGCGTGCGTATCGCACCTCTTCGCCGAACATCTTCGCGGAGCTCGCCGTCGGGCCGCGCTTGATCTTTCGCTGTGCCATCACCGCTCCTCGCTGTGCTTCACGTGCTCAACACGTGGAACCGGGCTTCACCGTAGCCCCAGCAGCCGATCATTGTTACCGGAACGCAGCGATCTGCTTGCACAGCGTGAACCGCGCGCTCCCCCGCACGCCCCTTTACGCCCCCGAGGTCCCCCATGCCCACCACCCGCCGCCGCCCCCGCACTTTCGTCGCGCGTCTCGACTCCTGCCCCGAATCGGCCCCTCTGGCCCGATACTTGCTGCGCGCCTACCTCTCCGGCCTCCCGGCCGGGGAGCGCTACTCCGACACCGCCGAACTCCTGCTCTGCGAGCTGTTCGCCAACGCCGTCCAGCACTCCGCCGCCCCCGACGACTGCCACATCGAGATCCGCTTCGCCCTCGTCCACGACCGCCTGCGCCTGGAAGTCCACGACACCTGCGCCGACCGCCCGACCCTCCGGACCCCCACCCTCGACGACGAACACGGACGGGGTCTCCACCTCGTCAACCAACTCGCCGAACGTTGGGGCTGCGCGCCCAGGCCGGGTGGCATCGGCAAACTCGTCTGGGCCGTCATCGCCCCCGCCACCGGCCCCGCCGCCGGACCCGCCCTCGTCACCGTCTGAACGTCCGAACGAAAGCCCGAGCCCCCATGATCCAGCCCGCGAACCAGCCGTCGCTCACCATCCTCGCCCGCCACACCCTGTCCCGTGGCGCCACCCCGGCCGCCACGTACGCACTGCTCGCCCGGCTCGGCCACAAGCCCGTGCCCTGCGCCCAGGCCATCTGCCTCGCCCTCGACATCCCCCCGGCCGAGACCGCCCGGCGCCTGGAGGAGTGCCACGACGCCCTGCTCGCCAACCCCCGCCCCGACACCGAGAGCGACACCGGCGAACTCCTGGAAGCCCTCGGCGTGTTCGACGTCCCCCAGGAGCTCGACGAGACCGGTCACGCCGTCGTCGCTCTCCTCCTGGCGGCCATCGACGCCATGGGCGGCATCCGCCCGGGCCACCAGCACGGCCTTCAGCGCTGGATCACCACCGGCAAGATCACCACCGCCTACCTCTCCCTCGCCGCGACCCACCCACTCCCCCGTACCGGTGACCCGGGCACCTACTGGAGCAGCCTCACCGCCGCCGGCGAACTCCTCACGGCCGCCGCCCCCCGCCCCGACGCCCGCGTCAAGAACGCCCTCACCCACTGCCGCACCCAGGCCACCCACACCTGAATCCCGGCTGAATCCCGGCACACCGGAAGTCGACCCCGCCGACTTCCCACGCGGCACTCGCTCAGCCCTCTTCGTCACCCCTGTCACCGGCGAGGGCGCGGCTCGCCAGGACCACGGCCGCCACTCCGACGGCTCCCACGGCCGCCTTGCGCCCCGCCTCCACGGCCGCGTTCCTCAGCTGCGGCAGCTCCCGGGCCGCGTCCCGCCACCGTGTCGCGGTCAACGGAGGTCTACCGAACTCGCGTCCGAGCAGCCGGTGGAAGTCCTCGACGGCGATGCCGACCCGGTTGATCCGGTTCACCACGGCCCGGTGCGCCGACAGGTGCAGCAGCACCTGGGATCCGGCCGTGGCGGCAGCGGCGTCCATGCGTGCCATCAGGTGCCGGATTCCCCGTGCGACGTCCTCCCACCGCGCCTGCCGGTCCTCCTTCAGGGCGAGTCGACGCCCGTCCAGCCTGCGCGGGGTCGTCTGCCCCACCCGTGCGAGCCACAGCACGTCGAACGCGTCCTGGAGTTCGAAGCAGTGAGCCGCGAAGGCGAGCAACTCCCGGACCCGGGAGTCCACTTCCTCGACCACCCCGGCGAGGTCACCGATCCCGGTCGCACCCTCCACCGTCTCCGCGAGCGCGCCGAGCCGACACTCCACCCACCCCAGGGCGTCCGAGATCGTGTTGGCCCTGCCCTGCACGATCGACCACGTGTCGTCGTCGACCCGGCCCTCCCGGTCCAGGATCCTCAGGGCGGACACGAGGTCGCGGCGCGCTCCGATCACCCTCCCCACCTCGGCGTCCCGCTGGGCGCGGAGGACGTCGTCGACCTTCGTGCCGATCCTCGCCAGGTAGCCCTTGATCTCGCTCATCTCGTGCTGGAGTGCGAGCTGCGCCATGATCCCGGCGACACCGGAGAGGACCGCCGGGTTGCCCGGGAGCGAGCCGGGCCCCTGCGCGATCCGGAGCCAGGACCGGATCGCGCCCGGCTTCCCGATCATCGCGTAGTCGACACCCGGTGTCCCGCTCTCCATCAGCCCGAACTCCTTGACGAGCCGGGCGGATTCCTCGGTCAGCCGCAGCCAGCGGCCCGACTCGGCGGCGATCCCGGCAAGCCCGTGGGCGGCTCCGGCCCCGGCGCGGAGGAGCGGTCCGAGCCCCTGGGCTCCGAGTCCCTGGGCCCCGAGGTCCTTCGACCGCGACCACAGCCCCTCGGCGGCGAGGAACCACTCGACGGCCTTCCGGTCCCCGAGCACCGTGAGCCCGTCGCCGTCGCTGATCAGATGAATCCGGTCGTCCATCGCCCACCCCTGTCGTGACTCCTGGCGGTCGAGGGTAGCCGGGCGGCCGTCGCCCGTGCCCTCAGTGGCGGCTGAGGTAGGTGAGGACCGCGAGCACCCGGCGGTGGCCGCTGTCGTCCGGCGAGAGGCCGAGCTTGGCGAAGATGTTGCCGATGTGCTTGTGGACGGCGTTCTCGGTGACGACCAGCCGGGCCCCGATCGTGGCGTTGTCCCTCCCCTCGGCCATCAGTTCCAGGACCTCGCGCTCGCGCGGCGTGAGGGCGGCGATCGGGTCGCGGGCGTGGCGGGTGAGGAGCTGCCCGATCACTTCCGGGTCCATGACCGTCCCGCCCTCGGCGACCCGCCGCAGCGCGTCGGTGAACTCGCCGACCCGGCTCACCCGGTCCTTCAGGAGGTAGCCGACGCCACCGCGCCCGTCGGAGAGCAACTCCCCGGCGTACTGCCGCTCGACGTACTGGGAGAGGACGAGCACCGGCAGGCCCGGGTGCCGGCGACGGGCCCGGATGGCGGCGCGGATGCCCTCGTCTCGGAAGCCCGGCGGCAGCCGGACGTCCACGATGGCGACGTCCGGGCGGTGCTCCGCGACGGCGGCGGCGAAGCCCGGGGCGTCCCCGGTGATCGCGGCGACCTCGAAGCCCTTGGCGGTCAGCAGGAGTTCCAGCCCGCTGGAGAGCAGGACGTTGTCCTCGGCGATCACGACCCGCACGCGAGGCTCACCCCGATCGTGGTCGGGCCGCCGCCGGGGCTGTGGACGTGGACGGTGCCGTCGAGCGCCCGGACCCGGTGGCGGATGCCGGCGATGCCCGTCCCCCGCGTCTCGTCGGCGCCGCCGACCCCGTTGTCCGTCACCTCCACGGACAGCCGGTCCCCCCGCCGCGCGACGCGGACCGTCGTCCGGGTGGCCCCGCTGTGCTTGGCGGCGTTGGTGAGCGCCTCGGCGACGGCGAAGTACGCGACGGCCTCGACGGCGGCGGGGACCGTGCCGAGGCCGCCGACGTCCAGGGTGGTGTCGATCGCCGACCGGGCCCCCAGCGCGGCCAGCGCCCCGGCGAGGCCCCGGTCGGCGAGGATCGGCGGGTAGATCGACCGGATCACCGTCCGGAGTTCGGCCATCGCCTCCTCGGTGCTCTGGTGCGCCTCCGCCAGGAGCCCGGCCACCGTCCGAGGGTCCTCGTCCAGCAGCTCGCGGGCCACGCCCAGCCGGATCGCGATGGCCACCAGCCGGGCCTGGGTGCCGTCGTGCAGATCGCGTTCGATCCGGCGCAGCTCGGCGCCGTGGGCGGTCATGGCGTCGGCCCGGGTCTCGGTCAGCGTCTCCACCCGCCGCGCCAGCCGCTCGGCGGCCGAGGGCGACAGCAGCGCCACGCAGATCCGGGCGTGCAGCCGCGCCAGCGGCGGGGCCAGCCAGGCGGTCAGGGCCGCGAAGGCGACGGCCTGCGCGGTCCCCAGGGTCAGCGCCGTGCCCCACCCGGACAGCGGCGCGCCGGCGGCGAACCCGCCCGCGCGGGTGCCCTCGGGCAGCGCCCACCACAGCGGCACCGTGACGGCCGCCGAGACCGCGTTGCCCGCGCACAGCACCACGACGAGGCCGAACGCCGGACCGGTCACCACGCAGGCCCCGAGCCACCCGAGCAGGCGCCACGCGCCGACCCGTACCGGCTCGGACGCGGGATCCGGGGCGCCCAACAGCCGCTGCGCGCGGCGGCGGTGCCAGGACGCCCAGGCGCGGGCCGGCGTCGGGGCGAGGAGCACGGGCAGCGCCAGCAGGGCGGCCAGGGCGGTGCCGAGGCTTCCCAGGAGGTAGCCCAGGGCGCGCCACACCGCCGAAAGCCGCCCGGCCGCCCGGGGATTCATCCTGCTCATCCGGTTCATCCGCATGAGTCTGGGCCATCGCGCCGGGCCCCGGCACTACAGCCCGCCACCCCTTTTTCCCACGGGTGGGCGGTACCGCCCAGCCGCCCCGAACGGTCCTAGCGTCGGTGCCCATGACGAGTTCACCGATGCCCCCGACCCGGCGGCGCGGCCGCTCCCTGCGGCGGAATCTGCTGTCGGCCGCCCTCGTGGCCGGCGCCCTGGCCGTCCAGGTGCCGACCGCGACGGCCGCCCCGCACCCCGACCAGACCCGGCCCCGGCCCCGGCCGCGACCCCAACTCCAACTCCAGCTCCAGCGCGACGCCGACGCGCTCACCGCGGCCGGCGCGACCGGCGTACAGGCCCGCCTGGCCGACTCCGACGGCCCGGACCTGACGGTCACCGGCGGCGTCGCCGACCTGGCGACCGGGCAACCGGTCTCCCCGGACGGCCACTTCCGGATCGCCAGCGTCACCAAGGCGTTCGTGGCCACCGTGGTCCTGCAACTCGTCGGCGAGCGGCGGCTCTCCCTCGACGACCCGGTCGAACGGTGGCTGCCCGGCGTGGTGTCCGGGAACGGCAACGACGGCCGCGCGATCACCGTCCGCCACCTGCTCCAGCACACCAGCGGCCTCCACGACGACTACCCGGACTACACCTCGGCGGAGGACTTCCAGCTGCACCGGTACGACAGCCGCACGCCCGAGCAGACCGTCGCCCGCGCGACGAGCCACCGCCCGGACTTCCGGCCCGGCACCAAGTGGGCCTACAGCAACACCGGTTACGTCCTCCTCGGCATGATCGTCGAACGGGTGACCGGACGCCCCTGGCACGAGGAGGCGAGGGAGCGGATCATCCGGCCGCTCGGCCTCGACCACACCTCCCGTCCGGGCACGTCCCCCGCACTGCCCCAGCCGCACGCCCGGACCTACCAGGCGTTCAGGCCCGACGAGCCGCTCGTCGACGTCACCGAGCAGGTCGGCGTGGGCGTCAACGGGGAGGCCGGGCTCGTCTCCACCACCGCCGACCTCGACCTCTTTCTCCGTGCCCTGCTCGACGGCCGGCTCCTGGCGCCCGCGCAGCTGCGGCAGCTGGAGCGGACCGTCCCGGTCGGCCGGGACTTCCGCAAGCTCATGCCGGGCGCCCGGGACGGGCTGGGGCTCTTCTCCCGCCCGCTGTCCTGCGGCGGGGTGTCCTGGGGGCACGAGGGCGGCGACGCGGGCTGGATCACCGCCACCGGCGTCACCGCCGACGGGCGGCGCAGCGTCGCGGTCTCGCTGTCGGGAGTCCGCGCCGACACCCCGGAGGACGTGCTGCGGGTGGAGCGGGCCCTGAGCGGGCTGGTGGACGACGCCCTGTGCGGCGGGGCCGCGGCCCGGGCCGACTGACCGGGGGCCGGTACCTGGGCCTGGACCATGACCAGCAGGTCCACCGGCAGCCGCTCGCACACCAGCGTGCCGGTGAACCCGCTGAACGAGTGAGCGACGACGACGAGTTGACCGGCCCGCTCACCGACCGCCGCCACCACGGCGTCCGCGTACTCGGCCGGCCCGGCCGAGGCGTCGTCGCACGGCGGGTCCGGCGCCACCACCTCGTGGCCCCGCTCCCGCAGCTCGGGCCGCCAACGGCCCCCAGTACCAGGCGTCCACCGCCGCGGCACGGATCAGAACACACGTCGCCATGATCAGTCCCCCTCCGGAACCGGTCACTCCCGCACCGCACCCGACCCTACCGAGCCGATCCGCCCCCGAACCGTCGGCCGGACCCCGCATACTCATCCCAACGATCATTCGTCCGCCGCTCGTTGGGGGAAGCCCTTGTTCCGCGACACCCGCCCGCGCGACCTCCGCATACCGACCCACCGCGAGACCGCCGAGGAGTGGGGCGAGCAGATCGCCGCGCTCCGCGAGGCCCCGCGCGGATGGTTCTTCCTGCTGGGGCGGCTGGTCTCGGACGGCTACCTCTGCCACCTCGACCTCAACTACCACCTGGACGGCGAACTCGTCGCCGTCGTCCAGACCTCGCGCCCCGTCCCGGCCGGCCACCGGGTGGGCTCCCTCACCACCCCGCAGTCCCAACTCTCCACCTTCCTGGCCAATTCGGACCGCCTGGACCTGCGCTCCGAGATCGCCCCGCTCGACGGCCCGCCCACCCCGGGCCGGGTGCTGCTGCACGGCGTGCCCGTCCCCGTCGAGGTCCACCACAGCCACGGCTGCCGCAGCGCCCGGATGCCCCGGATCCCCTCCCAGCCGGGCTACGTGATCGTCACCGCCGCCGCCGAGCACTGGGCCACCGCCACCGACCTCGCCCTCCGGCCCCCGGCGGCCTTCTGAGCGCGGCCGTTTCGGGCGGCGCCGTTCCGGTCGGGACCGTTCCGGGCGGCGCCGTTCCGGTCGGGACCGTTCCGGGCGGCGCTGTTCCGGACTCCCGCGCGGTTCACCCGGACGGGGCGGCGTGCGCGGCGGTCCGACCCTGATCCACCGTCACAAACGCGCCGTTGACGAAACGTTCACGCCAAATGCCCGCCGGACACACCCCGCACGGCGGTAGTCGCGGAGTTACGCTGTGGGCATGGTTGCAAACTACAAGGAAGAAGTCGCGGCCCAGGAGCCCGAGTTCGTCAGCGGCCCCGCGCTGGTCCTCCGGTCCCTCGCATCCGACCCCGACCGACGGGCCGTCGTCACCGCCGACGGCGTCGCGATCACCGCCGGCGACTTCGCCGCCGCCACCTACCGCCTCGCCCACGAGCTGATCGCCCGGGGCGCCGCCCGCGGCACCACCGTGACCCTGCTGACCGGCAACACCCCCGAAGCCCTCGGCGCCCGGTACGCGGCGGGCCTGGCCGGCGCGCGGGTGGTCAACCTGTACGACGGCATGAGCACCCAGGTCCTCGCCGAGATCACGGCGAGCGTCGACACCACCGTGCTGCTCGTGGACGCCGAACGGTTCGCCCAGGCCCCCGAGCTGCTCCCGCTGATCGACGTTCCCACCGTCCTCACCCTCGGCCCCGGCCCGGCCGACGGCACCCCCGGGGCCATCGGCGAGGATGTCGTCGCCGCCTCCGCCCACCGCCCCGCCGAACCGCCGGACGTCCGGATCGGGCCGGAGGACGACCTGACCATCCGCCACACCGGCGGCACCACCGGCATCCCCAAGGGCATCCTCAGCCTGCACGGGCCCTACCAGCACGTCTTCGAGGCCCCGATCGGCAGTGACCCCACCGCCGACGGCGTGCCCGCCCTCCTCGCCGCCACCCCGCTCGCCCACCTCGCCGGCATCTTCGCCGACCTGACCCTCCACCGCCGCGGCACGGTGGTCCTCCAGCGCTCCTTCGAGCCCGGCGCGGTCCTGGCCGCCGTCGAACGTGAGCGCATCACGGATCTCTGGGTACTGCCCCCGCTGCTCCACCAGCTGCTCGACCACCCGGCGATCGGCCGCACCGACCTGTCCAGCGTGCGGCACGTCCTGTACGGGGGCAGCGCCTCCTCGCCGACCCGGATCCGCGAGGCGCTCAAGGTCTTCGGGCCCGTCCTGTACGGGCTCTACGGGATGTCGGAGGCGCAGCTGGTCTCCGTGCTCACCCCGCAGGAGCACGACCGGATCGGCCGGGGCGGCCAGGTCTCGGTCGGCCGGCCCGCCCCGGGCATCGAGGTGGCGATCCGCGACCCCGAGGGCGCCGACCTGCCGACCGGCGAACAGGGCGAGATCCACCTGAAGTCCGGCGGCATCATGGCCGGGTACTGGAAGCGGCCCGACCTCACCGCCGCCGTCCTGCACGACGGCTGGCTGAACACCGGCGACATCGGCTACTTCGACGAGGACGGCTACCTCTACCTCGCCGACCGGGCCAAGGACCTGATCATCGTGGTCGGCGGGCACGTCTACCCCTCCGAGGTGGAGGACCTCCTCGTCACCCACCCCGCCGTCGCCCGCTGCGCGGTCTTCGGGGTCCGCGACGACCAGGAGGCGGAGCACGTCCACGTGGCCGTCGTCCCCGCCCCCGGGCAGCGGCCCGCACTGGACGAACTCCAGGCCTTCGTCACCGAGCGCAAGGGCCGGATCTTCGCCCCCGAGGTGCTGCACCTGGTGGACGAGATCCCGCTGACGCCCGTCGGCAAGCCGAACAAGAAGCTGCTGCGCCAGCTCGCCACCGGCTGAGCCCGGTTTCCGCGGGCCCCGGCCGGGGCCCGCGGACTTCACCCCAAGGTGGGGTTTGGCTCAACGAACCCCGACCCCCGTGCCGAGAAGCCAACGGGGTGGCGGTGCTGAGGGCCGCCACCCCACCCCCTGAGCGCCCTGCCTCCCGGACGGCAGGGCGCTCAGTAACGACACGGCGCTCAGGAGCGACAGGGCACTCAGTAGCCGATGGTGAAGCGGCGCTGGACGAAGCGGGGCAGCTCGACCTCGTCGACCAGCGCGACCGCGGCGTCCTCCGCCGAGATCCGGCTGAGGCCGTCGGCGTCCAGGACCGGCTGGTCGCCGCCGAGGCGGAAGCGGCCGGTGCGCTCGCCGGGGCCGATCAGTTCGGCGGGGCTGAAGTAGGTCCAGAGCCGGTTCGAGGCACGCAGGACGTCCAGCGCGTCGCGGTGGCCGCGGACGGCGGCGGCGTACTCGCGCGGCAGGCCGAGTTCGTCGAGGGACGCGTGGATCAGCTCCTCGTGGTCGGCGCGGACGACGCCCGGCTCGATCTCCAGGCTGCCGGCGCCGCCGATGACGATCAGCCGGGTGTGCGGGTGGCTCTCCAGGGCCTTGAGCAGCGTCCGGGCGGCGGTGGCGTAGACCGTCGGGTCCGCGATGGACCTCCGCACCGCGTCCTCGAAGTCCCTGGCGGCGTTCCCGGGCTGGAAGCCGCTGATCAGGACGTCCAGGCCGGGCAGGGCGGCGGCGCCGCACCCGACGCCGCCCGGCGCGTCTGCGTCGGCATCGCCGCACTGGCGGACGCCGCCTGGCCGGGCACCGAACGCGCCCACGGCGAAGGCGAGTTCGACGGCGAGTTCGACGGCGGGTCCGACGGCGGGTCCGACGGTGGGTCCGACGACGGGTCCGACAGTGACTTCGGCTGGGACGACTTCGACCCCGGCCTGCTCGACAAGGTCCGCCCGGCGTTCCCGGCACTCCCCCCGGCCGGGGTCGCCCTGGCCCTGCGGATCTGGGGGCACCTGCACGGTCTGGTCGCGCTGGAGGTCTACGGCCACCTGCGCGCCCAGACCCTCTCGCCCGACAAGCTCTTCCGCGCCGAACTCACCCAGCTGGTCCGGTCCCTGGGCCTCGACGCCCGGACGCCCGGGCGCACGCCCCGGTAGCCGCCGGAGAACCGCTACCCGCACACCTGCCCGCCCCGCTACCCTCGCCCCCTCTGACCAGCACAGACGTGGGGAACGCATGCCGCAGCAGATCACCGACCGCCGGGGCCGGGCCATCGCCCTCGAGGAGATCACCGAGGACAACTGGCGCGACGTCGCCGATGTCGCGCCCGCCGACGAGCAGCGCCGGTACGTGGCCGCGCTCGCGGCGCGCTACCTCCTGCTCTCCCAGCGCGGCGGGGTGTGGACGTCCCTCGGCGTCCGCGCCGGTGACGACATCGTCGGCCACGTCATGTGGGCGTACGACGACGAGGACGGCACCCACTGGATCGGCGGCATGGTGGTGCACGCGGCCGAGCAGGGCGGCGGCGTGGGCCGCGCCGCCCTGGCCGCCGTGATCGAGCGCCTGTCGGCGCTGCCGGAGTGCCGGGAGATCCGCCTCTCGTACCACCCGGACAACACCCCCGCCGGCCGCCTCTACACCTCGTTCGGCTTCCGGCCGACCGGGGACTTCGAGGACGAGGAGATCGTGGTGGCGCTTCCGGTCGGGGCCCAGCGGCCGGACAGGGTCTAGAGATCGCCGCCGAGGAGGACCCGGTAGACGATCGTGGCCCCCTCGGTGCTCACCTCGGTGCAGAGGTCGCGGCGGTCGAGCAGCCAGCCGTTCGCCTCGCACCGCCGCCGGGGCCCGAGTCGGTCGGCGGCCTCCTCCGTCGGCACGCCGGGCGGGCCCGCCAGGTAGAGCGTGCGCCAGCAGTTGGCGCCGCTGCCGTTGCCGCAGTCCTCGCCCGTGTGGAGGACGGTGTAGCCGGGCGGCGGCTTCGGCACCGCCTTCGGGGCCGGGAGGTCCGCCTCGTGGAAGGCCACGAGCACCGCCAGCGGGGTCAGGACGAGGACGAGGCCCAGCTGGACGCGGAAGGCGATGCCCGCCGCCCGGGGCCAGCCGGCCGGGCGCCCGGTGCGCGGACCGGCGAGCCGCCGGTCCAGCCACAGGCCGGCCAGGACCAGCAGTTCGGCGAGCGGCGTGTACAGCAGGTACAGCTCGGCCTCACTCCGCACCTGGAGCTGATCGAACGCCACCACGAGCGTCAGCGCCAGCCAGAGCACCAGCGCGGCGGCCACGGCGGCCCGCAGCGGCGCCGACCGGGCGCGCAGCAGCCAGTGGACGAGCGGCAGCAGCGCGAACAGCACCCCGACGACGGCCCACAGCACGATCCCCACGATCCGAAACCCCTCCCGGTGGCGGCCGACGGCGCCTTGGGGATTCGGACGCCCGGATACCGGTCCTCGGTTCCGGCGCGAAGGAAGCCGCCGGGCGCGGGCCTGGGGGCGGGCCGGGGCGGGCCTGGGCGGGCCTGGGGGCGGACCGGCTACCGCGGGCCGTCCCCCTCGCCGTCCCCCTCGCCGTCCCCGGAACGGCCCCGGAACGTCCGCCGGTACTCCCTCGGCGCGACGCCCACCCGCTCCGTGAACACCGGCCGCAGCGAGACCGCCGAGGCGAAGCCGCTGCGGACGGCGACGGTGTCGACGGGCAGGTCGGTCTCCTCCAGCAGCCGCTGGGCGGTGAGCACGCGCTGGTCGAGGAGCCAGCGCATCGGGGTGGTCCCGGTGGTGGCGGTGAACCGGCGGGCGAAGGTGCGCTCGGACATCAGGGCGGCACCGGCCATCCGGCGCACCGTCCACGGGCCGTCGAGGGAGGCCAGCACCTCCGCCCGCAGCCGGGCCAGCGGATCGCCCCCGGTGCCGTCGACACCGTCGCCGGTGGCCTCCGGCACCGGGGACGGGATGAACTGGGACTGGCCGCCCGCCCGGAAGGGGGCGGTCACCATGGAGCGGGCGATGGCCGCGGCGGCCTGCTGGCCGTGGGCGGTGCGGACGAGGTGGAGGCAGAGGTCGATGCCCGCCGCGACGCCGGCCGAGGTCCACCGGCCGTCACCGCCGGTGAAGAGCACCTCGGGCCGGACCGTCACCGCCGGGAAGCGGCGGGCGAGTTCGGGGGCGAGCGCCCAGTGGGTGGTGGCCTCGCGGCCGTCGAGCAGACCGGCCTCGGCGAGCACGAAGGCGCCCGCGCAGAGCGAGGCGACCGGGACGCCGGCGGCGACGACGGCCCGCAGGGCGTCCAGGATCTCCGGGTCGCGCCGGGCGTCCGGGTCCTCGATGCCGGGCACCATCACCAGGTCGCAGTCGGCCAGCGCCGCCAGTCCGTGGTCCGGCACCCGCTCCAGCCCGCCGCCGAGCCGTACCCGGGTGCCCTCCGGCCCGCAGACCCGCAGGTCGAAGGCGGGCAGGCCGGGCCGGGAGGTCCGGTCCGCCCACACCTCGCCGATCACCGCGTAGTCGAAGGCCCGGACGCCGTCGAAGATCAGGCAACCCACAGTTCGCATGGCGGAAATCTATCGATGGGTGGCATCCCTGCCCATCACGCCCCTCCGCCCCGGCCCACCACGATGGGCGGCATGACGAACACCGACGCCTTCGACGCCCCGCTCGCCCTCGACCCCGACGCCGTCCTGCTGCTCATCGACGTCCAGCGGGGCTTCGAGGACACCGACTTCTGGGGCCCCCGCGACAACCCCGAGGCGGAGCGGCGGATGGCCGAGCTGATCGACGCCTGGCAGGCCACCGGCCGCCCCGTCGTCACCGTCCAGCACGCCTCCAAGGCCGGCCCGCTGGCCGAGGGCACCCCGGGCTTCGCGCTGAAGGACTTCGTCGCCGCGCTCACCCCCGCGCTGCACGTCACCAAGACCGTCAACAGCGCCTTCTACGGCACCCCCGACCTGCACGACTGGCTCCGGGAGCGCGGCGCCCGGCAGGTGGTCGTCGCCGGGATCATCACCAACGTGTGCTGCGAGACCACCGCCCGGATGGCCGGCAACCTCGGCTACGACACGGTCTTCCCCCTCGACGCCACCCACTCCTTCGACGCGACCGGCCCCGACGGCGTCACCGTCCCCGCCGCCGACCTCGCCCGCGCCACGGCGACGAACCTGCACGCGAACCGCTTCGCCAAGGTGGTGACGACCGAGCAGGTGCTCACGGCCGCGAAGGCGTGAACAGCGGCTCGTACTCGACTCCCTCCTCGCCCTCCTCCGCGTTGAGCAGCACGTACGAGGCACCGAGGCCCAGCGTGAGCTCCCGCAGCCGCGCCAGGGCCTCGGCGGCGGAAGGCACTTCGAGCCCGAGCGCGGCGGCCGCCGCGTCCCACTCGGCGTACAGCCCGGGCAGGTCCTCCAGGTACTCCTCGGCCGCCGCCTCGCTCTCCTCGACCGTCAGCCCCCGGCAGTCCCGCCACCACGGCACCGCCAGCAGCAGCCGGACCAGCTCCGGCACCCCGACGGCCAGCAGGGCCGCGCCGCCCTCGGAGTCGGCGTACAGCACCGGCCGCTCCTCGCCACCCTCGCCGCAGAGGAAGAAGGTGCCGCCCGCGCCGTCCTTGGCCACCGGCTCCAGGGCCTCGCCCGAGGCGAGCGCCACCCTCTCCCCGTGCTCGTAGACGTCGAGTGAGAAGTCGCCCGGCCAGGCCAGGAAGTCGGCGGCGGGGTCGGCGGCGCGGATCGCATCGAGGAGGGACATGGCCGTCACCCTACGAGCCGCCTCCGACAGGGCCCGCCTCCCGGCCTCGGCTCCCGGCCACGGCTCCCGCATGGCCCCGCCCGACCCCGCCCGACCCCGCCCGGCCCCGCCACCGGCGCCCTCAGCGCCCGACCGCGCCGTCCAGCTGCTCGCGGATGATGTCGGCGTGCCCGGCGTGCCGCCCGGTCTCCTCGATCATGTGGACCAGCACCCACCGCAGCGACGGCCCCTCGGTGTCGTCCGGGCGCAGCGAACGCGCGCCCGGCCGGTCCAGGTCCGGGGCGGCCGCGGCCACCGCGTCGGAGCGCCCGATCGCCGCCCGGTAGGCGGCCACCTCGGCGGCCACGGTCGCGCCGTCCAGCGGCAGCTCGTCCGCCTCCGACGGCTCCCCCTCGCCCTCGCCCCGGTAGGCCCAGGTGAACCAGTTGTCCTCGACCACGGCGAGGTGCCGCACCAGCCAGAGCAGGCTGGTGCCGGAGGCGACGCCGGGGCGCCGGGCATCCTCGTCGCCGACCCCGTCGAGCTTGGCGACCACCGCCGCGCGCAGGTAGCCGAGGAAGGACAGCAGGGTGGTCGGCTCGTCCGCGTTCAGGCTCGGCGGGCGCAGGTCGGAGGGCTCGGCGGGTGCGGTCGGCCCGGTGTTCGTGTCGGTCACCGCGCCACCCTAGGCCCTGCCCGGCCGGTGAGGCACCGTCACCAGCCCTGTGCGGCCACCCAGTCCGCGAGGTGCCGTGCGCAGCCGTCCACCGACTCCTTCCAGGTGTGCCCGGCGCCCTCGCCCGCCTCGTCGCTGACGTGCTTGACCAGCCGCACCGGCAGCCCGGCCCGGTGCGCGACGGTGGCGACGGCGTAGCCCTCCATGTCCACCAGGTCGGCGTGCTCGGCCAGCCGGTCGCGGGCGGCGCCGTCGGAGACGAACAGGTCGCCGGTGGCCAGCACCGGGCCGTCGCCCTTGCCGATCACCAGCGGGGCGCCGTACTCGCGCCCGGTGAGCGCGTGCAGGGTGGCGGTGTCCAGGTCGTGCTGGATCACCTGGACCACGTGGTGGGTGCCCTCCCAGCCGGGGCGCAGCGCGCCGGCCGTGCCGAGGTTGATCACCTCGGAGGGCTTCTCGCCCTGCGCGAGCAGGGTGGCCAGCGCGACGGCGGCGTTGACCTTCCCGATCCCGGTGAGCAGCACGGGCAGGCGGTCGTCCAGGTGGGCGGCCTCCTCACGCACGGCGACGACGAGCAGCGGGCGGTCGGGGGAGATCGTTCCAAGCAAGCGCATACCTCCATCGTACGGAGCGAGGGGGTCTCGCACCCGGGAACGCACGCCCTTAACCGGACCCCCGCGCTCCGCCCGGCCGGGGAACCGCGTAGGGTGCGGCCCGCGTCGGACGGTTCGCCACCTCGCGGGGCGGACGGCGGGGCGGACGGCGGGACGGGCGGGGTGCCGGGCGTCCGACGTGCACGACATGCTCAAGATCGGCGCAAGTCAGGTGTGGTCGGGGAGAGTCGCGGCCATACTGCTGCCAGCGGTCGGGCCCCGGGGAGGGCCTGGCCCCAGGGGAGGATGAGGCGGGTGGCAACACCAGTAGGCAGCGGCACGTCCGGCGCCGCGTTCCCGGCCGGGCCGAACCGGCCACCGGGAGCGCCGGGAGCGCCGGGGACGCCGGGAGCGCCGACCACCGTGGCGCCTGAGCCGCTGGTGAAGCCCGGCGCCACTCCCCCGGCCCCCAGACCCGGCGGGGCGCCCGCGAAGCGCCCCTCGGTCGCCGTCGCCACCGGCGTGCGCGCCCGGCTCGCGCAGGCCACCCGCACGCCGCCCGGCCGGCTGCGACTGGCCGGAGTGATGCTCGCGGTCCTCACCGTGGCCTTCGGCGGGCTCACCGCCTGGCAGTTGGAGACCAGGGCGCAGGCCGCCGACCGGGTGGTCTCGGACAGCCAGCCGCTCAGCCGGGACGCCGCCGAGATCCACCGCAGCCTCGCCGACGCCGCCACCACCGCGGCGAGCGGCTTCCTGCTGGCCGACGCCGAGCCCGACGAGCTCCGCAACCGCTACGAGCAGGACATCGCCACCGCCGCCAAGCTGATCGCCCAGGCCGCCGCCCGGACCACCGCGACCTCCCCGGCACAGGACTCGCTCGCCCGGCTGAACCAGCAACTCCCGGTGTACGCCGGGCTGGTGGAGACGGCGCGGGCCGA
Organism: Kitasatospora sp. NPDC056651; assembly: GCF_042792155.1. Taxonomy (NCBI): domain Bacteria; kingdom Bacillati; phylum Actinomycetota; class Actinomycetes; order Kitasatosporales; family Streptomycetaceae; genus Kitasatospora; species Kitasatospora sp. NPDC056651. The sequence goes on from NZ_JBHTWX010000007.1 coordinate 94,228, forward strand.
CAACCGGCAGGGCATCCCGCTCGGCGGCGCCTACCTGCGGTACGCCTCCGAGCAGATGCAGACCGTACTGCTGCCGGCCGCCGCCGAACTGGCCGCCGCCGAGAACGCGGCACTGGCCGCCGACTACTCCGAGGCCCAGGCGCCGCCCTGGGCCGCGTACGGCCTGGCGCTGGTCACCCTGGCCGCGCTGGCCCGGGTGCAGGTGCGGCTGTACCGCCGCACCAACCGGGTGTTCAACATCGGGCTGCTGGGCGCCACCGCCGCCGTGCTGGCCGGCACGCTCTGGCTGCTGGCCGCCGCGCTGGCCACCACCATGGCGCTCTACCGCAGTGCCGACGAGGGCGCGAACGCGCTGCGGGCGCTCAACTCCGCCCGGGCGGGCGTGCTGACCGCCCGGCTGGCGGAGGACCTGCACTTCGTCGCCCGCGGCTCGACCGCCAAGTACGCGGACCAGTGGACGCGGGTCGTCAAGGGCCTGAACGCGGACCGCGCCACCGGCTCGCTGACCAGCGCCCTCTCGGAGGCGCCGGCGGCCGCCGCGCCGAGCGTCCGCGAGGCCGACCAGCAGTTCCGGCAGTGGACCAAACGGCACGACGACGCCCGGAAGCTGGAGGTGGACGACGCCGACTACCAGGGCGCCCTGGACACCACGGTGACGGCCAAGGGCGACGCGAACACCGCCGACGCCTACTTCAACGCCACCGACAAGGCGCTCGCACAGGCCGCCGACATCGAACAGGACCGCTTCAGGCAGGCCGCCGAGGGCACCGGCGGGAACCTGCGCACCGCCGCCGTCGCCACCGCCCTGCTCGGCCTGGCGGCCGCGGCCGCCGCGCTGCGCGGCCTGGGCCGGCGACTGGCCGAGTACCGGTAACGGGCAGAGGGGGAGAGACGAGCCGATGCGCGACAGAGGATCCACGAGAAGGACCAGGCCCGCGGCCGTGCTGGCCCTGCTGGCGGCCGGCGCGGCGGTGCTCGCCGGCGGCGGCCCGGTCGGCGCCGCGCCCGCGGCGGCCGGCGCCGTCCGGCTGGAACAGCAGGAGCGGCAGCAGCAGGGCACCGCCGACAACTGCGACGTCAACAAGAGCGTGCCGCCGAGCACCGACGACGGCCCGGCCGTACGGGCCATCAAGGCCAAGCGCAGCCTGGTGATCGGCGTGGACCAGAACAGCTACCGCTGGGGCGCCCGCAACCCGAACACCGGCCAGATCGAGGGCTTCGACATCGACCTCGCCCGGGCGATCGGCACGGCCGTCATGGGCGACCCGGACAAGGTGGTGCTCAAGCCGGTGGCCACCGCCGACCGGATCGACGCCATCAAGAAGGGCCGAGTCGACCTGGTCGTCCGCACCATGACGATCAACTGCAAGCGGATGGAGGACGTCGCCTTCTCCAAGCCGTACTTCAACATCAGCCAGCGCGTCCTGGTGCCGAAGGCCTCCCCGGCGAAGAACGTCGACGACGCGATCAAGGACAAGGCCGTCTGCGCCGCCGACGGCTCCACCGCGCTGAACGTGGTCAAGGACAAGAAGACCGCCGGGAAGGTCGTCACGGTGGAGAACCAGCTGGACTGCCTGGTCCTGATGCAGCTCGGCAAGGTCGACGCCACCATGACGGACAACGGCCTGGCGGCCGGTCAGGCCGCGCAGGACCAGACCGTACGGATCGTGGACGGCGAGGCCCAGCCGGAGGTGATCGGCGTCGCCATGCTGAAGGACAGCACCGACCTGACCGCCCGGGTCAACCAGGTGCTGGCCGACTACTACGCGCGCGGCGACTGGGCCCGTTCCTACGACCACTGGCTCAAGCCGTACATGCTCAACGAGGCCGACCGCTACTGGCCGGGCTCGCGCTGAACCGCGGCCCGGGAGGCGGCAGGAGGGGCGCGGGAGAGGTAGCGCACGGCCCGTCAGCGGGGCGTTGACGGCGGCTTGACGCCCCGCGCCCGCTCCGCCCGGACGGCCACCGGCTAGGGTTCGGGACGATCACCACGGGGAGACCGGTGGTGGACGCGGGGGATGTCGTGGGACCGCGCGCCGGGCACGTCCGGCAGGTCGGGATCGCACGCGAGGAAGGAAGGACACGGCGGTGGCGGCATCGGCTGGCCCGGTACTGAGCCGGGAGGAGGTGGACCGCGCGCTCGCCCGCCTCGGTGCGGAGCGGGACGCGGTCGAGTCCGCGCTGCTCGCCCTCCAGGACCACCCGGGCCTGCGGCTGCTGGACGGCGCCGAGCTGTCCGGGCGCACCCAGGAGCGCTGGGCCGTCGCGGGCAAGGGCCTGCCGCTGCTGTGGGCGCTGTTCGACCGCTACTCCGAGGCGCTGGCCTCGGCGCGCGCGGTCCGGGCCCGCAAGGCCAAGCCCGGCGCGCCCGAACTCGCCGAGCTGAGCGAACTGCTGACCGGCGACGCGGTGACCGTCCCGGGCGGCGCGGTGCCGGACGCCCCGCAGCTGCTCGGCGCGCCCGCCAGGCTGGTCGAGCGGATCAGCCTGGACGCGCTGATGACCCGGATGAACTCCTGGTACGCCTCCGTGCTGGAGGTGGTCAGCGCCGTCGACGCGGTCTGGTCGGCGCTGCCGGCCCGGATCGACCTGCTGCTGGCCGAGCTCCAGCGGGTGCGCACCCTGGCCGCCTCGCTCGGCGTCCGGGTCGGCGGCCACCCGCTGGCCGACGACCTGACCGGGATCGAGAAGGACCTGGTGGAGCTGCGCACCGAGGTCCACGCGGACCCGCTGGCGCTGTGGCGCCCGGCCCGGGTGCCCGCCCAGCGCGGCACCGTCCCCGAGGGCTCGGCCTTCGCCGGCCCGGCCGGGGTGGTGGACACCGAGCGGTTCGACCGGGCCGGGCGGGCACTGGACGGCGTCCGGCTGGAGCTGGAGGACCTGCTGCGGCTGCGCGACGAGGCCGAGGAGCGCCTCCAGGGCGTCGGCGACCTGCTCCAGCGGGCCGACGCCACGCTGGCCGAGGCCCGCCGGGCGCGCGGCGAGGTGCTGGCGAAGATAGCGGCCAGCGACGTCCCGGCGGTGCCCGGGCCCGCCTCGGCGCTGCGCGAGCGGATCGTCGCCGCGCTGGAGCTGCGCCAGGCCGGGCAGTGGGGCCGGCTGGCGCCGCTGCTGGACGCCCTGGAGGACGCCGCCGCCAAGGAGCTGGGCCGGGCCCGGGAGTCGCTCACCGAGGTGACCCAGCCGCTGGCCGTCCGGGCCGAGCTGCGCGGGCGGCTGGACGCCTACAAGGCGATGGCGGCCCGGTTGCGGGTCTCCGAGGACCCGGAAGTGATCGAGCGGTACGAGAAGGCGCGCTGGCTGCTGTGGAGCGCGCCGTGCGACCTGCGGGCGGCAGCCGCCGCGGTGGCCCGGTTCCAGCAGTCGCTGCGTCCGGCCCAGGCCGAGGCCGAGGGCGGGCAGGTTCAGGAGGCGGACGGCCAGGCGCCGGCCGACGGACAGGTCCAGGGGGGCTGAGGGTGATGGGCGAGAGGTGCGAACGGCCGGAGTGTTCCGGCAGCGGCAGGATCGACGCCGACGGCTACTGCGACGAGTGCGGTCTGGCCCCGGCGGGCCGGACCACCTCGACGACCGGCACCACCTCGACGACCGGGACCACCGGGATCTCCGAGGCGGCACGGACTCCCGGGGCCGCCGGCCCCGGCTCGCCCTGCCCGCGCGACTGCTCCGGCACCGTCGACCCGGACGGCTACTGCGACGAGTGCGGTCTGACCCCGCCCACCGGCGACACCGGAGTCACGGGGGACGCCGGAACCACGGGAGACGCCGGCGACACCGGCCTCACCCAGCCGTACGTCCCCTCCGCCCGGGTCACCCCCGACACCGGCCACGGCGGCCCGGGCCACCCCGGCTCCGGCCACGGCTCCGCCCGCACCGGCTCGGCCCGCTCGCTGTCCGGCCGCTCCCGCTCGCACCGCTCGACCCGCACCGGCAGCGGCCGCTCGCTCTCGGTGCGCTCCACCCGGGGCACCGGCACCGCGGGCACCCGCAACCGGCTGGGCGCCGGCCTGGTCACCGTGCCGACCGTCGAGGCGGCCGACCCGGCCCGGGCGGTGCTGGCGAACCCCGAGGTGCCCGAACGCAAGCGGTTCTGCTCCAAGTGCGACGCCGCGGTCGGCCGGGAGAAGAACGGCCGCCCGGGCCGCCCGGACGGCTTCTGCACCAAGTGCGGCACCCCGTACTCGTTCACGCCCAAGCTCCGGCGCGGCGACCTGGTCGGCGGGCAGTACGAGGTGGTGGGCTGCCTGGCGCACGGCGGGCTCGGCTGGATCTACCTGGCGGTGGACCGGCGGGTCAACGACAAGTGGGTGGTGCTCAAGGGCCTGCTGGACACCGGGGACGAGGACGCGCTCGCGGCGGCCGTCGCCGAACGGCGCTTCCTGGCCGAGGTGGACCACCCGAACATCGTCCGGATCATCAACTTCGCCGAGCACCCGGACCTGCGCACCGGCTCCACCGACGGCTACATCGTGATGGAGTACGTCGGCGGGAAGTCGCTCAAGGACATCGCCAACGAGCGCCGCACCCCGGACAACCGGCGCGCGCCGCTGCCCGTCGAGCAGGCCATCGCGTACGCGCTGGAGGCGCTGCCGGCCCTGGGCTACCTGCACGGCCGGGGCCTGATCTACTGCGACTTCAAGATCGACAACGTGATCCAGAGCGGCGACACGCTCAAGGTCATAGACATGGGCGCGGTCCGCCGGTCCGACGACGACGGCCCGATCTACGGCACCATCGGCTACCAGGCCCCGGAGATCGCCACCCACGGCCCCTCCGTCGCCTCCGACCTGTACACCGTGGCCCGCACCCTCGCGGTGCTCACCTTCGACTTCCAGGGCTACAGCACCACCTACCGCGACTCGCTGCCCGGCCCCGAGCACGTCGAGGTCTTCGCCCGGTACGAGTCGTACTACCGCTTCCTGGTGCGCGCCACCGACCCGGACCCGGCCCGCCGCTTCGCCTCCGCCGAAGAGATGGCCGACCAGCTGACCGGCGTGCTGCGCGAGGTGCTCGCCCTCCAGGACAACCGGCCCCGGCCCGCGCCGTCCACCCTGTTCGGCCCCGAACTACGCGCCGTGGACACCGAGTTGGTGCTGCCCACCGAACAGGCCGGCCAACTGCTGGTGGCCCCGCTGAACCCGGCCGCCGCGGCCCTCGCGCTGCCCGTCCCCCGGGTCGACCCGAGCGACCCCAACGCGGGCTTCCTCGCCACCCTGCTCGCCACCGACCCCGAGGAGGCCCTCGTCGCGCTCGGCGGCGCCCCCGCCGCCTCGACCGAGAGCCGGCTGCGCCAGCTGCGCGCCCTGCTCGAACTCGGCCGCCACGGCACGGCCGTGGACGAGCTGGCCGCGCTGGAGCACGACCACCCGGACGACTGGCGGGTGGTCTGGTACCGCGGCCTGGTCGCGCTGGTCGGAGCCGACACCCGCGCCGCCGCCGAGGCCTTCGACGCCGTCTACGACGCCTTCCCCGGCGAGGCCGCCCCCAAGCTGGCCCTCGCCATCTGCGCCGAACTGCTCGGCGACCGGGGCGACGCGGCCGAGTTCTACCGGCTCGTGTGGGCCACCGACCACGCCTACCTGAGCGCCGCCTTCGGGCTGGCCCGGGTCCGGCTGACCGAGGCGGACCGGGCCGGCGCGGTGCGCGTCCTGGAGTCCGTCCCGGCCACCTCCAACCAGTACACCGCCGCCCGGATCGCCGCCGTCCGGGCCCGGCTGCGCGAGCGCCCGCCCACCGACGAACTGGCCGCCGACCTCGGCGCGAGCTCCGCGCAGCTGACCGCGCTGCGACTGGACGACCGCCTCCGCGAGGAGCTCTCCGTCGAGGTGCTCGGCGCGGCCCTCGGCTGGCTCGGCGCCGGATCGGCCGGCGCCGAGCGGGCCGGCGAACCGGTGGTACTGGGACGTCCCGCACAGGAGCGGGAACTGCGCTTCGCCCTGGAACAGTCCTACCGGGTACTCGCCCGGTTGGCCGACCGGGCGGAGACGAGGATCGAGATGGTGGAGCGGGCCAACCGTGCCCGCCCCAGGACGTGGGTGTAGCAGATGCCGCAGCAGACCGAGTGCCCGACCTGTTCGGAGCCGATGGACCCGGAGGACGCCTACTGCGGCTCCTGCGGGACGGGCCGGGACGGCCGGGCGGCCCCCGGCACGATGCCGGCGAGCTGGGCCGCCGCCCGCGGTGAGGGCGTACCGTCGCCACGCGGGCCGGTCTGCGTGCACTGCGGACAGCCGCAGGTCACCCCGGACGGCTACTGCGAGGGCTGCGGCGGCGCCCAGCCGCGACCGCGCGACCACATGGAGAAGTCCCTCGGGGGCGTCGCCGGGGTCAGCGACCGCGGCGTGCGCCACCACCGCAACGAGGACTCCTTCACCGTCGCCGCGACCTCGCTGCCCGGCGGCGAGCCGGTCGTGGTCGCCGTGGTGTGCGACGGCGTCTCCTCCTCCGACCGCCCGGACGAGGCCTCGGAGACCGCCGTGGACGCCGCCTCCGAGTCGCTGCTGACCTCCCTGGAGGCCGGCCGGGACCCGAACCAGGCCATGCGCCGGGCCATCGCCGACGCCGCCCGGGCCGTCGCCGACCTCGCCACCGACGGGGCCGGGCCCGCCCGGCCCGACCTCAACGCGCCCGCCTGCACGTACGTCAGCGCGATAGCCGCGGGCGGACGGGTCACCATCGGGTGGGTCGGCGACACCCGCGCGTACTGGATCCCGGACGACCGCGCCGCCGCCGAGCCGTTCCGGCTCACCCAGGACGACTCCTGGGCGGCCCGGATGGTCGAGGCCGGGCTGATGAGCGAGGCCGAGGCCTACGCCGACCCCCGCGCGCACGCCATCACCGGCTGGCTCGGCGCCGACGCCGAGGAGGTCCTGCCGCACACCCTCGACTTCACCCCGCACGTCCCCGGGGTGGTGCTGATCTGCACCGACGGGCTGTGGAACTACGCCGAGGCGGCCACCGACCTGGCGTACTACGTGCGCCGGGACGCCCGCACCGAGCCGCTCGCCACCGCGCAGACCCTGGTGAAGTTCGCGGTCGCCGCCGGCGGCCACGACAACATCACCGTCGCCGTGCTGCCGATCGACCCGCCGGCCGCCGCCCTGGAGGAGGCCGAGCAGACCCCGACCGCGCTGGACCTGCCGATCGTCACCGCGACGTCGGGCGCCCGGCCGGCCGCGGAGGAGGACGAGGACCACGAGCCGACCCTGCCGGACCTCCCGGTGATCGGCTCCCCCGCCGCCCCGCTGCCCCCGGCCCCGCCCGCCCCGCCGGCCGTCCCGCCCGTGCCGCCGCAGCCGCCACACCCGCCGACGGCCTGACCGCCCGCCGGCCGGGCCCGGCGGGCCGCCCCACCGTCCTGAGCACGTCCACCCCCTCACCCGACGGGAGCCGAACCGCCCCATGGCAACACTGGCGAAGCCGAACCTGCCCAGGTTCAACGTGGAGATCTTCCAGAACGAGTACCTGGCCGACGGTGCCCGCGAGGTCAACGCCATCGTCACCGTCACCGCGACCGGCGGCGGCACCTCCGGCGGCCGGCCGCTGGGCATCGCCGACGCCGGTTCCACGGGCGCGGACACGTCGGCGGCGGTCGTCATCCTGGTGGACTGCTCGGGCTCGATGGACTACCCCAAGACCAAGATCAACGGCGCCCGCGAGGCCACCGCCGCCGCCATCGACGCGCTGCGCGACGGCACCGCCTTCGCCGTGGTCGCCGGCACCCACGAGGCCCGCGACATCTACCCCGGCGACGGCACCCTCGCCACCGCCTCCGCCGCCACCCGCGACCAGGCCAAGGAAGCGCTGCGCCGCCTCACCGCGGCCGGCGGCACCGCGATGGGCACCTGGCTGGCCAAGGCCGACCGGCTCTTCCTCACCCGCCGCGACATCGCCCTGCGGCACGCGATCCTGCTCACCGACGGCAACAACGAGCACGAGTCGGCCGAGGACCTGGCCCGCACCATCGAACGGGTGACCGGCCACTTCACCGCCGACTGCCGCGGCGTCGGCACCGACTGGCGGATCGACGAGCTGCGCAAGATCTCCTCGGCGCTGCTCGGCACCACCGACATCGTCGCCGAACCCTCAGGCCTGGCCGAGGACTTCCGCTCGATGATGGCCGGCGCCATGGGCAAGCAGGTCGCCGACGTCGCGCTGCGGATCTGGACCCCGGCCAACGCCACCGTCCGGTTCGTCAAGCAGGTCGCCCCCGCGGTCGAGGACCTGACCGCCCGTCGCACCGAGGCCGGCCCCCGGGCCGGCGACTACCCCACCGGCTCCTGGGGCGACGAGAGCCGCGACTACCACGTCTGCGTCGAGGTGCCGGCCGCCTCGGTCGGCAACGAGATGCTGGCCGCCCGGGTCAGCCTGGTGCTGCCCGTCCAGGTCGCCGGAGGCACCCCCGAGGTGCTCACCCAGGGCCTGGTCAAGGCGGTCTGGACCGACGACCTGGCCAACTCCACCCGGATCAGCCCGCAGGTCGCCCACTACACCGGGCAGGCCGAGCTCGCCTCCTCCATCCAGGAGGGCCTGGAGGCCCACCGGGCCGGGGACGTCGACCGCGCGACCTCCAAGCTGGGCGCCGCCGTCCGGATCGCCCACGCGACCGGGAACGAGGGCACCTACAAGCTGCTCCAGAAGGTGGTGGACGTGGTGGACCCGAAGGAGGGTACGGTTCGGTTCCGTAAGAACGTGAGCGAGGCCGACTCGATGACCCTTGAGACCCGGTCGACCAAGACGGTACGTGTGAAGAAGTGACCGCTGAAGACGCGACCGGGCCGGCAACCCGGCGCGACGCCGCACGGAGCCGGCCCGAAACGAGGGGGACCTGATGCCGATCTGCCCGAGGGGCCACGAGTCGCAGGCCGAGGACTGGTGCGACTTCTGCGGCTTCCCGATGACTCCGCCGGCGCCCACCCCGGGGGCACACGGAGGCTACCCGGGGGCACACGGCGCCGGCCACGCGCCCGGCGCGCCCACCGGACACCCGGGGCACGCCGGCGCGGGCTTCGGCGGTCCGCCGCCCCCGCCGCCGATGCCCCAGGCGGCCGTCCCGCCGCCCGGGGCCTACCCTCCGCCCGGCACGGTGCCCCCGCCCGGGGCCTACCCTCCGCCCGCTCCGCAGGGCCTCACCGCGGGCCTGTCCGTCTGCCCGATCTGCCGCAGCCCGCAGACCGGACGGTTCTGCGAGGAGTGCGGCTACGACTACGAGCTCTCCACGCCCTCGCGTCGCCAGGTGCCCGGAGCCGGCGCGCCCCAGGGCGGCCCGGCCCAGCCTCCGCCGCTGAACATCCCGCCGGCCTACGGCGGCGCCCCGCAGCCGCAGGCCCCGTTCGGCCAGCCCCCCGCCGCCCCGCAGGCGCCGTTCGGCCACCCCCCGGCCGCCCCGCAGGCCCCGTTCGGGCAGCCCCCGGCCGCCCCGCAGGCCGTCGCCCCGGCGATCCCGCAGCAGCCGCAGGCCCCCGCGCATCCCCACACCTACGGCTACCCGCCCTCCTTGCCCGGCATCGGGCAGGAGGGGCCCACACCGGAGGGCGCCTTCCCCGACACCTCGGTGCGCGAGGACTCCGGCCCGGTGTACGCCCACCCGGCCGGCCCCGGCCCGAACAGCCGCGGCGGCGAGTTCGGCACCTCGTTCAACCTCGCCCCGCCCGTCCCCCCGCAGCACCAGCAGCACCAGCCCCATGAGCCCGCCCCGGCAGCCCCGGCCGAGCCGTTGCGGACCACCTGGATCGCCGTGGTCTCGGCCGACCGGGACTACTTCACCGACATGATGGCCCGCAGCGGCCCCGAGGCGGCCGGCCTGTTCTTCCCGCCGTACTGCCCCGAGCGCCGGATCCCGCTGACCGGCCGCGGCCAGCTGCGGATCGGGCGGCGCAGCCAGCACCGCGGCACCGTGCCGGAGATCGACCTGTCCGTCCCGCCGGAGGACCCGGGCGCCTCGCACCAGCACGCGCTGCTCGCCGAACAGGCCGACGGCAGCTGGGTGCTGGTGGACCAGGACTCGACCAACGGCACCACCATGAACGGAGGCGCGGAGCCGGTCACCCCACACACGGCGGTGCCGCTGAACGACGGCGACCGGATCCACATCGGCGCCTGGACCACCATCACCGTGCACCGCGGCTGACGATCCGTCGACTGGCCGGTCGTCGAAGAAATTCCCGAAGCGGCGGTCGACGACAACTCCGGCCGGGCCGGGCGGAATTCCACATCCGCCCGGCCCCGCTTTTGTTTGACCCACCCTCAAAACATCCCCAAATTCGCCGCCCCGATGTACACAAAAGCCTTCGCAGCCCCTAGGCTCAGGCCACATGACTGCTGCTATATCCGCTGACGGCATCCGCCAGCGGTACGGGGATGTGCAGGCCGTCGACGGGGTGTCCTTCACCGTCGAGGCCGGCGAGTTCTACGGGATCCTGGGCCCCAACGGGGCCGGGAAGACCACCACGATGGAGATCCTGGAGGGCGTCCGGAAACCGGACGAGGGCCGGATCGAACTGCTGGGCATGGCGCCCTGGCCGCGCAATCCGAAACTACTGCCGCGAATCGGCGTGCAGTTCCAGGCCTCCGCATTCTTCCGGAAACTGACGGCCCGGGAGACCATCCGCATCTTCGCCTCGTTCTACGGGGTGGGCCCCAAGCGGGCCGACGCGATGCTGGAGCGGGTCGGCCTCTCGGACAAGGCCGAGACGCTGACCGACCAGATGTCCGGCGGCCAGGCCCAGCGCCTGTCGATCGCCTGCGCGCTGGCCCACGACCCGGAGCTCGTCTTCCTGGACGAGCCCACCACCGGCCTGGACCCGCAGGCCCGGCGCAACCTCTGGGACCTGCTGCGGGACATCAACGCCGAGGGCCGCACCGTCGTGCTGACCACCCACTACCTCGACGAGGCCGAGGTGCTCTGCGACCGGGTCTCGATCATGGACCACGGCAAGATCCTGCACACCGGCGCCCCGGCGGCGCTGATCCGCGAGATCGACGACACCGTCCGGATCAGCGTCGCCTCCGGCCAGCTCCCGCTCGACCGGGCCCGCGAGCTGCTGACCGCCGCCGGCGCGGACATCGCCACGCTGGAGGACGACACCGTCTCGCTCTCCGTCTCCACCCGCCTTCCGGCCCCGGTGCTCAGCGTCCTGGCCGAGCAGAACGCGCTGCGCGGCCTGGAAGTGCGCGGCGCCACCCTGGAGGACGTCTTCCTCCAGCTCACCGGACGGGAGTTCCGCGCATGACCGCCACCACACCCACCGAGCCGCGGGCCACCGCCCGGCGCGGCGGCCCGGACACCGGCGAGCGGGAGCGGGTCAGCGCGTTCTGGAGCCTGTCCCGCGCGATGCTGCTCGGGATGAAGCGCGACCGTGCCGCGCTCTTCTTCATCCTGCTGTTCCCGCTGGTGTTCCTGGTGTTCTTCGGCACCGTGACCCAGAGCTCCGGCAGTCCGCACGCCAAGGTGGCGCAGGTCGGCGCGGTGAAGCTGTTCGACTCGATCCAGGGCGACGAGCGGGCCGGGCTGGACAAGGTCCTCACCATCACGAAGACCGACGACGAGGCCGCCACGCTGGAGAAGGTCCGCAAGGGCGACTACGACGCGCTGATCAAGCAGGGCCCGGACGGCAAGCTGGAGCTGCGCTACACCGCCGCCGACCAGGTCCGCGCCGGCGCGCTCCAGGGCATCCTCAACTCGGTGGTCCAGAGCGCCAACCAGGCGGCCACCGGCCAGAAGCCCGCCTTCGTGCTGGACGCCCAGCAGGTCGAGGACAAGTCGCTCAAGCCGATCCAGTTCCTCACCCCCGGACTGCTCGGCTGGGCCGTCGCCACCGGCGCGGTGTTCGGTGCCGCGCTGACCCTGGTCAACTGGCGCAAGTCCAAGGTGCTGCGCCGGCTGCGGCTGGCCCCGATCAACGCCGGCACCGTGATCAGCTCCCGGGTCCTGGTCTCGCTGCTGACCGCCTTCCTGCAGACCGCCGTCTTCCTGGTGGTCGCGACGAGCTTCTTCGGGCTCAAGCTCACCGGCAACTGGTGGCTGGTCATCCCGCTGGTGGCCTGCGCGACGCTCGCCTTCATGTCGATCGGCCTGCTGGCCGGCTCGGTCGCCAAGACCGAGGAGGCAGCCAACGGCATCTCGCAGATCATCGTCCTGCCGATGTCCTTCCTGTCCGGCTCGTTCTTCCCGCTGGACGGCGCCCCGGGCTGGCTGAAGGGCGTCTCCCAGGTCATGCCGCTGCACTACCTGGTCGAATCCGCCCAGTCGGTGCTCACCCGGGGCGGCGGCGTCATGGACGCCCTGCCGACCATGGGCGGCCTGCTGCTCTTCGCGGCCGTGCTGACCGGCATCTCCTGGAAGCTCTTCCGCTGGGAGGACTGAGCCGGGTGAACTGAGCCAGGAGAACCGAGCCGGGAGAACCGAGCCGGGAGAACTGACCGTCCCGACGGGGTCGTACGCCTTTGGTCCCGGTGTACGACCCCGTCGGCGTCTGCGACCATGGTCGGGTGAGAGAGATCCGGCGAGGCACGTTGAGCGAGGAGACCTTCTACGACCAGGTCGGCGGTGAACCGACCTTCCGGCGGCTGGCCCACCGGTTCTACGAGGGCATCGCCGAGGACGAGTTGCTGCGGCCGATGTACCCCGAGGAGGACCTCGGGCCGGCCGAGGAGCGGATGGCGCTCTTCCTCATGCAGTACTGGGGAGGCCCCCGCACCTACAGCGACCACCGCGGCCACCCCCGGCTGCGGATGCGGCACGCGCCGTTCAAGGTCGACAAGGCCGCCCACGACGCCTGGCTCACCCACATGCGGGCGGCCGTGGCGAGCCTGGAACTGCCGGCCGAGCACGAGCGGCAGCTGCTGGACTACCTGGTCTACGCCGCCGCCTCGATGATCAACACCCCGGGCTGAGCCGCTCCGCGGGCCGGGGCCCCCGGGCTCCCTCGGCCGGACAGGGCCTGGCGGCCAGGGCCCAGCGGACCGGACCTAGCGGACCGGGCTGAGCCCGAGCCCCGCGCCCGGCGCGGCCGCGGTGCGCACCGCCACCGAGCCCGCCGGGGCGCTCAGCCGCAGCCAGCCGCCCGCGCGGTGCACGGTCAGCGGGGCCTCGGGGCTCAGGAAGCCGATCCGGTACGCGGCGTGCACCGCGCGCAGCGGCAGCTCCGGCAGCACGGAGACCGGGCGCGACCACACCTCGTCCGCCAGCCGGTCCAGCACCGCGCGGGTGCGGTGGTGCGCCGGGACGGCCTCGCTGCGCTCGCGGAACTCCCCCACCGCCGCCATCAGTTCGCGGCACACCTCGGCCGCCGGCGGGGTGCCGACCGGCCGCCAGCCGGTCCGCGGCGGCAGCAGCCCGGCCCAGGCCGGACCGGTCACCGGCGCGGGCAGCGCGACGGCGCCCGACCCGGTGTCCACGCCGTCCAGCAACTGGCCCGCGGAGACGGTCAGGTCCACCGCCTCGTCCAGGCCGTCCAGCCGGGCCGTGCGGATGGCCAGCACGCCCGAGTCGCCCAGCGGCAGCCGTCCGAAGACAGCCAGCACGCCGTCCCCGCCGCCCGGGCCCACCGCCTGGAGGCGGACGGCCGCCGCCTTGTCGAAGCGCAGCAGGCGCAGCAGGAAGGCGGAGAGGTCGGCGGCCTCCCCGGTGTCGGTCAGGACGAGGCGGGCGGTGATGGTCAACGCGGCTCAGCTCGAATCGTCGGGTGCGGTCAGAGGGCGGCGGGGACGGGCTCTTCGTCCATGAAGCGGCTCAGGAACTCCCGCTCCACCGGCGAGATCCGGCGCGGCCGGCCCTCCGCCAGGTCGTAGGGGACGACGACGGTGCTCGCCCGGACGTACACGACGTCCCGGCCCTCCTCGTCGACGTCCTTGATCTCGTACGAGACGGTCAGCGAGGCGCCGCCGATCCTCGTCACCCAGGTCTCGATGGTGACCGGCTCCGGCCGGTGCACCAGCGGGCGCTTGTAGTCGATCTCGTGGCGGGCCACCACCGAGCCGCCCGCGAACTCCCCGGCGCCGGCCGCGGCGGCCTGGGTGAACATGAAGTCGATCCGGGCCTCCTCCAGGTAGCGCAGGAAGACCACGTTGTTGACGTGCCCGAAGGCGTCCATGTCGGACCAGCGCAGCGGGCAGGCGTAGATGTGGCGAGCCACGGGAGTTCTCCTCGGTGTCCGGTCGCCCGTCGGCGTCCACCCGCGGTGCGGGCGGACGGTGGCGACGGGCCGCGGCCCGGCAGGCCGCCCCTGAGGGAAGTCTGCCGGGCCGTCGTGACGGCTGGGTGTCAGCCTCGGGTCAGCTTCTTGTAGGTGGCCCGGTGCGGACGGGCGGCGTCGGAGCCGAGCCGCTCGATCTTGTTCTTCTCGTAGGACTCGAAGTTGCCCTCGAACCAGAACCACTTGCTGTCGCCCTCGTAGGCGAGGATGTGGGTGGCCACCCGGTCCAGGAACCAGCGGTCGTGGGAGATGACCACGGCGCAGCCGGGGAACTCCAGCAGGGCGTTCTCCAGCGAGGAGAGCGTCTCGACGTCGAGGTCGTTGGTGGGCTCGTCGAGGAGCAGCAGGTTGCCGCCCTGCTTGAGGGTGAGCGCCAGGTTCAGGCGGTTGCGCTCACCGCCGGACAGCACGCCGGCCGGCTTCTGCTGGTCCGGGCCCTTGAAGCCGAAGGCCGACACGTAGGCGCGGGACGGCATCTCGACCTGGCCGACGTTGATCCAGTCCAGACCGTCGGAGACGACCTCCCAGAGGGTCTTCTTCGGGTCGATGTTGGAGCGGCTCTGGTCGACGTAGCTGATCTTGACCGTCTCGCCGACCTTGACCGTGCCGCTGTCCGGGGTCTCCAGGTCCTGGAGCATCTTGAACAGGGTGGTCTTGCCGGCGCCGTTCGGGCCGATGATGCCGACGATGCCGTTGCGCGGCAGGGTGAAGCTCAGGTCGTCGATCAGGACCTTCTCGCCGAAGGCCTTGTTGAGGTTCTCGACCTCGATGACGACGCTGCCCAGGCGCGGGCCCGGCGGGATCTGGATCTCCTCGAAGTCCAGCTTCCGCATCTTGTCGGCCTCGGCCGCCATCTCCTCGTAACGGGCGAGGCGGGCCTTGGACTTGGCCTGGCGGCCCTTGGCGTTGGAGCGGACCCACTCCAGCTCTTCCCTGAGCCGCTTGGCGCGCTTGGCGTCCTTCTGGCCCTCGACCTTGAGACGGGACTGCTTGGTCTCCAGGTAGGTGGAGTAGTTGCCCTCGTACGGGTAGGCGCGGCCGCGGTCGAGCTCCAGGATCCACTCGGCGACGTTGTCCAGGAAGTACCGGTCGTGGGTGACGGCCACGACGGTGCCCTTGTACTTCTCCAGGTGCTGCTCCAGCCAGTTCACCGACTCGGCGTCCAGGTGGTTGGTGGGCTCGTCGAGCAGCAGCAGGTCGGGGGCCTCCAGCAGCAGCTTGCAGAGCGCCACGCGGCGCTTCTCGCCACCGGAGAGCTTGGTGACCGGCCAGTCGCCGGGAGGGCAGCCCAGGGCGTCCATGGCCTGCTCCAGCTGGGCGTCCAGGTCCCAGGCCTCGGCGTGGTCCAGCTCCTCCTGGAGCTTGCCCATCTCGTCCAGCAGGGCGTCCGAGTAGTCGGTCGCCATCAGCTCGGCGATCTCGTTGAAGCGGTCGAGCTTCCCCTTGATCTCCTTGACGCCGTCCTGGACGTTCTCCAGGACCGTCTTGCTCTCGTCGAGCGGCGGCTCCTGGAGCAGCATGCCGACGGTGAAGCCGGGCGACAGGAAGGCGTCGCCGTTGGAGGGCTGGTCCAGGCCGGCCATCATCTTCAGCACGGTGGACTTACCGGCGCCGTTGGGGCCCACGACGCCGATCTTCGCTCCGGGGAGGAAGCTGAGCGTCACGTCGTCAAGGATGACCTTGTCTCCGTGAGCCTTGCGCACCTTGCGCATCGTGTAGATGTATTCCGCCACGTGAGATCGCTCCGGCGTCGTCGGGAGTATTCGGCTTGCAGCCTTCCATTGTGCCGCACCCGGCCCGGAGCCCCGAATCGCCCGGGTGACCCCACGGGGGTATCCGGAGCGGCCCACCGCCGTCGCGGCCCGGCCCCCGCCGGACCACCCGCACGACCCTCCCCCGAACCGCCCCCGGCCGGCACCCTCCCGGCCCGCGACGCCGACGGCCCGGCCCCCCGCAGCGGATGCGGGGGGCCGGGCCGGGTGCCGCCCCGGGGCCTCGGGAGGCCAGGGCGGTTCAGGCTGTTCAGGCGGTCCGGACGGGTCAGGCGGTCCGGGTCGCGCCGCCACCGTGGCGGCCACGACGGCGCAGGACGAAGACCGCGGCGCCACCGGCCACGACCAGGCCACCGGCGACGGCGGCGAGGATCGGGGTCGAGTCGTTGCCACCGGTCTGGGCCAGGCCACCGGTGCCCGGGGCGGCGCTGGTGGTCGACGGGGCCGGCTGGCCGGCGCCGGTGCTCGGGGTGCCCGACGGGGTGCCCGACGGGGTGGCGCTCGGGGTACCGGTCTCGGCCGGGGCGGACGGGGCCGGGGTCGGGGTCACGCCGACCTTGCAGTCCAGGACGCCGGTGAACTGCTTGGAGTAGCCGTTCGGGCCGGTCACGGTGAAGTCGTAGGCGGTCTTCTCCTCGACCTTGACCAGCACGCTCTCGGTCTTGCCCGGCTGGACGGCGACCTGCTGCTTGCCGACCGTGACGGTGGCGGCCTCGTCACCGGTGTTGGTGACGGACACCCGCACGCCGCCGGCGGCGCACTCCTCCTTGGCGGTGCTGTCGATCAGCGCGCCCTTGCCCTGCTTCCAGGTGGCCTTGGCGCCGGCCGCGACGTTCACCTTGGTGGAGCCGGCCAGGATCATGGTCTGGCTGTGGCGGCCCTTGGCGTCCACCTTGCTCATGAAGACCCGGCCGCTGAGCACGTTGGCCTCGGCGGCGGCGCTGATGGCGGCCTTGCCGTCCGGGGTGCCGGCCGGCACGTCCAGGAACAGCGGGGTGTCCTTGGCGATCGGACCGGCCAGGCTGCCGTTGACCGGCTTGCCGTCCTTGTCCAGCAGCTTGACCTTGTCCGCGGCGTCGCCGGTGACGGTCAGCTTGACCTCGTTGGCGCTGGAGTTCAGCAGGAACGGGCCGAGCTTGCCGCCCGACTTCCCGGACGCCGAGTCCGGGGAGAGGGTCAGCGAGGGCTTCGGCTCGGCCGCGACGCCCTTGTTGGCGTCGCCGACCAGGTAGTCGCGCAGCCGCTTGGCCTTGTCGTTCTGCGGGACGGCGGTCTTGTTGTCCGAGAACTTCCAGATCGCGGCCTGGGTGCCGGCCGCGGCGTCCGCCTCGGTCAGGCCCTCGACGTGGCTGTTCGTGGCCAGGGACGCCAGGCTCGCCTGCGGGAACGAGTTGTCCAGGATCCAGCGGATCTTGGCGGCGTTGGCGTTGCTGTTGAGGGAGCTCGCCGACCAGTCCGCCTCGTGGTACTTGGCGCCGCTGTCCAGGTAGACCGGGTTGTCGAAGTCGATGCAGTACGTCCGGAGCTTCTCGCCCGCGCTCGTCTGCAGGGTGAACAGACCGCCGTTGACGGTCCGGCCCCCGACGTCGATCTTCTCGCCGAGAATCTCGTTCTGGACTTCCGCCGTCACGCCCGAGGTCGGCGAGCCGGCCGCGGCCGCCGCACCGGCCGCGAACAGGCCTCCGCCCAGCACCACGCTGGTCGTGAGCATGACAGTGGTTATCCGGGACAGACTCCGCCCCTGCCTCTGGAACATCTGGGATCCCTCCGGGCCGAGCCGCACCGAGTGGGCGGCCCGCCGACTTGCCGTTCCGCGCGTGCCCCCTGTGGCACCGCTGCGGGTATGAACCAGACGAATCCTATTGAGCCCCCGAGGCCCCGAAACCCCCATGCGAAATCAGGACGATTCCGTATCTGGATCGTTATCAATCCCCTCAAGTCCCACACAAACTGACGGCCGGACAGATTCTCGGCGATCGTTTTCCGTTATCCCGTCGGATTGCGCGTGCGGGCACAACCACCTTCTCGATCAACATATTTGTCGACAGGTAAGGTCACCGACCGGTCAGGCCGGAACACCCCCGGCATCACCTCCACGCCCACTCCCCGCCATCTCACCCGCCTCCCCGGAGGCCGCCTCGGCGGCTGTGGCGGCAGCCCCGGAGGGCGGCGCGGAGGCCCTGCGCGCCTCCAGCGCGCTGACGATCCACGCCGGCACCACCTCACCCCCGGACTCCACCCCGGACTCCGCCCCGGGCACCGACGCGGCCGGCCCGGCGCCGCCCGGCGGCTGCCCGCGCGCCCCCGTCGCCCAACGGAACGCTGTGGTACCGCGGGTGAGGTCGTGTCCGACCGATCGGGCGTCGATCTCGACCCGGCCGCGCTTCGCCTCCCCCTCCACCCACTCGCGCACCCGCAGCCGACCGCTCACCAGCACCGGATCGCCCTTGGCCAGCGAGCCGATCAGATTGACCGCCAGCGCCCGCCAGGCCGTCACCGTCATCCACTGCGTCTCGCCGTCCACCCAGCACTCGCGCTGCCGGTCGTACCGCCGCTCGGTGCAGCCGATCCGGAAGCTGGCCATCGGCACCCCGCCGCTCGTCTCGCCGTAGCTCACCTCCGTCGCGACATTGCCCGTCACCGTCACGTGCGTCTCGCTCACGGCGCACCCTCCGTTCTCACCGATGCACCGTACGGAATCGATCGGTGCGCCTTGAGCGTGCACTCGGAAAGAAATCCCGGCCACCGACTTCCGAAATCCTGTGGATAACTCGGGCCTGAGGAACTGTTGTCACTCGCAGGGGTGAATTTCAGCCTTCCGCCACTGCTTCACCCCCTGTTCTTCGCGGCCATGACAACAAACCCGCTGCTCGCCACCCCGTCGGCCCGTCCCGGAACCGCCCCGGGAACACGCTCCGGAACCCGCCCGGGAAGACGCTCCGACGGCCGTCCACGCACGTCATCCGACCGGCGCAACCACGAATAAGGCCCCCACCCGCGCCGCGGTCGGCACTTTCTCCGTGCCGAATCCATAACGGGTGGGGCGGCAGCCCCGTAACGACTGCACAACGTCCGGCGCGGAACAGTGCCAGACCGCTGCACTCACGGCCTTCACCTGCGATTATCGGACCGCTCCACCGAACCGACACACCAACGGCGGTGTCGTCGCACCCAGCCCGGGAACTGGACACCCTTATCCTGTCCCCGACAGGGCGAGGGCCCACCACCCCCACCCTCGGGTCCGGGGCCGGACAGCGCGCGCCCCGGCGCCCGCCAGCCGGATCCCGGCCCACGGTCACGCCCGCCAGGGCGTTGCCCGCCCCGCCCCCATAGCTCAGCGGATAGAGCACCCGCCTTCTAAGCGGTAGGTCGCAGGTTCGAATCCTGCTGGGGGCACCACCCGTAATTCCGCAGGCCATGACCCCGGCGAACACTTTCCGTGCCCGATGGGGTCCGCTCGGTAATCCCGTCCGCGCCACCACTCCGCGCACTCACCGCACAGAACTCGTGACAATGCGTGTCGCGACCCCGGCGACAACGGTCGCTCGGAACAACCCGTATTCCCGGCAAATCACCACGCGAACTCCCCTGGTAAACCCCGGCCCGCCGGCCGAACCGGTCCGGCCTACTCCGCCAGCCCGGCCAGATAGGCGTCCAGCAACTCCACCTGCCGCTCCGCCGGAAACTCCTCCGGAGCGAACAGCGCCTGCACCACCAGCCCCAGGACGAAGGCCTGCGCCGCCGCCGCGAGGGCCGCCGGATCGGCCGGCGCCGGGAGCTCCCCCAGCCGCTGGGCCTCCGCGACGTGCGCCGTGAGTGCCGTGCGCGAGCGGGCGTAGCGGCCCGCGTGCGCCGCCGCCAGCTCCGGGTCGGCCAGCGCGTGGTCCCAGGAGCCGACCCAGATCCGGTTGTCGGCCGCAGACTCGCCGTCCAACGGCAGGACGTCCAGCAGCGAGGCCCGCACCCGGGCCAGTCCGGTCGGCTCCGGGCCGCCGTCGGCGGGGGCGGTGCGCCGGGGCCGGGCCAGCGAGCGCCGGTCCAGCTCCTCCAGCGCATGGCTGAGCAGCGCCCGCTTGTTCGGGAAGTAGTGCGTCAACATCCCGGTGGAGGCGCCGAGTTCGGCGGCCACCGCACGCAGGGTCAGCCCCTCGAAGCCCCGGCTGGACAGCACCCGCCACACCCCCTCGGACACTTCCGAGCGGCGGGCGTCATGGTCTCCACGGGCCGGTGTCATGGGGGTTATCGTACATACCAAACGTTTGTTATGAATGGACCAGCCCACCTCAGCACCACCCGTGAAAGGCCGCCCGTGTTTGCCGTACCGCTCACCGAGAACGCCGAACTGCGCCCGCTGGAGCCCTGGCAGGCCCCCGAGTTCCTGACCCACCTCGACCGCGCCCGCGCCCACACCGACCCGTGGATCCCCTGGGCCACCTTCTCCGTCGACCTGGACTCCGCCCGCACCACCCTCCAGCGCTACGCCGACGGCCTGGCCGCCGACCAGAAGCGGATCTACGGCATCTGGCTGGACGGCACGCTGGTCGGCGGCGTGATGTTCGTCAGCTTCGACGCCCAGTCCGGCGTCTGCGAGATCGGCGCCTGGACCGAGCCGGCCGGCGAGGGCCACGGGCTGATCACCGCCGCCGTCCGGCAGCTGCTCGACTACGCCTTCGCCACCCGCGGCCTGCACCGTGCCGAGTGGTGGTGCGCCTCCGTCAACGCCCGCAGCCGGGCCGTCGCCGAGCGGCTCGGCATGACCCGCGACGGCGTGCTGCGCGAGTGGTACCCGTACAACGGGGTCCGCTACGACAAGGAGATCTGGGCCATCCTGGCCCCGGAGTGGGCGGCCGCCCCCAGGGGCTGACTCCCGGGCCGCCCCCAGGGGTCGCCTCCCGGGGCCGGGCAGCCCCCCACGCGCGGCGGGGCCCGGTGGAAACCCCCGTTCCCCACCGGGCCCCGCCCACTCCCCCGCCGGCCGGCGCCCGTCAGGCCGCCGACGTCCCCCCGACCGCCGACGCCCGCTCGGCCGACCGCAGTCGCAGCACGCACAGGAACGCCAGTGCCAGCACCCCGCCCGCCGACAGGAACACCACGTCCACCGCGTCGGTGAAGCTGCGCACCGCGTGCTCGTGCGCCGCGCCGGTCAGCGTCCGGATGGCGCCGAGCGGCCGCCCGTGCTCACCCGCCTCGAACACCCGGGACAACACGGTGCCGAACAGCGCCGCGCCGAGCGCGCTGCCGAGGCTCTGGAAGAAGCGGATGCCGGCGGTCGCCACCCCCAGCTGGTGCCGGGGTGCGACCTCCTGCACCACCGTGACCAGCTGACCGATCAGCTGCCCCAGGCCGGCGCCCAGCAGCGCGAGTTCGGCCAGCACCGCCCACAGCCCGGTGTCCGGCCCGCTGAGGCCGAGCAGGGCGAGGGCGAGCGTCGCGCAGCCCGCGCCGAGCACCAGGAAGGTCGAGGCCGGGTGGCCGCGCCCGGTCAGCCAGCCGACCAGCGCCCCGGACCCGGCCATCCCGGCCGCCATCGGGATCAGGTAGAGGCTGGCCGAGGTCGGGGCGACGTCCCGGGCGACCTGGAGGTAGAGCATCACGTGGATGATCGAACCCACCATGCCCACCCCGACCAGGCCCTGGACGGCGAAGCCCAGCCGCACCTCGCGGATCCGGAACAGCGACAGCGGTAGCACCGGCTCGGCGGCGGTGGCCTGCCGCCACAGGAAGAGGCCGAACGCGCCCAGGGTGGCCGCGGCGAGCCCCAGGATCACCGGAGACGTCCAGGCGTAGTCCTTGCCGCCCCACTCGGTGACCAGCAGCAGCCCGACCGAGAAGGCCGCCGCGAGGGCCGCGCCGGCGAAGTCCAGGCCCCGGCTGCCGCCCGTCGGCGGCAGCTTGACCACCAGGGCGACACCGACCAGCACCAGCAGGCCCAGCGGCAGGTTGACGTAGAAGATCCAGCGCCAGCTGAGGTGGTCGGTGAGCAGCGCGCCGATCAGCGGCCCGACCGCCATCCCGAGGCCCGCGACGATCCCGCCCACCGCGCCGCCCTTACCGCCCCCGCCGCGCTCCTCCGGGCCCTTGAACTGGGCGATGACCACCATCGTGACGCTCATCAGCCCACCGCCGCCGATGCCCTGCACCGCCCGGAAGGCGATCAGCTGGTCCATCGACCCCGCCGCCCCGCAGAGCGCCGAGCCGAGCAGGAAGGTGCCGACGGCCCCGAGCAGCACCCGCTTGGCGCCGTACGCGTCGCAGAGCCTGCCGTACAGCGGCAGCAGCGCGGTGGCGGCGAGGGCGAACGCGCTGACCAGCCAGGGCAGCCGGTCGACGCCGTGGACGGGGTCGAGGTCCCGGACGATCGGCACGGCGGCCGCCGACACGATGTTCATGTCGAGCACCGCCAGCACGATCGTGACCAGGCAGAGCAGCATGCCCAGTCCGCGCTGGGCCGGGGTCATCAGGGCGGACCCGGCCGGATCGGGTGCGGACGGTTCGGGTGCGGGCGGATCGGGTGCGGGCGGTTCGGGTGCCGGCGGCGCGGCTGCGCCCAGCGTGACGGATGCCATCGGAATTCCCCCCGGAGTCAATGGAGCCGGGCCCGGACCGTTGCGGTCGAACGGGCTCGGCACCACGATGGCAGGAATTTTGGACTCGGTCAATTCTTCAGCCGAGACAATCATTCATCCCGGTCAACCTTTGATCCTGGTACAATTCCCCCATGGCGACCCGCACCGGCATGAACATCGGCCGTGACATCGACGTCGACGCGCTCCCGCTGCGCGAGCGCAAGAAGTTCCAGACCGGCATCCGAATCTGGCGCACCGCCATCACGCTGTTCGCCGAGCGCGGCTTCGACCAGGTCTCGGTGGCCGAGATCGCGGCCGCCGCCGAGGTGTCCAAGATGACCGTCTTCAACTACTTCCCCACCAAGGAAGACCTGGTCATGGGCCCGATGGAGCAGCACCTCGACGAGCCGGCCGAGGTGGTGCGCGAGCGCGCCCCGGGCACCTCGGCGGTGGCGGCGCTGCGCGAGTGGTACCTGTCCGCGCTCGAACGGTTCGACCCCGCCACCGGCCTGAGCGACCAGCAGCTCGTCCTGGACGTGATCCGGCTGGTCCACCAGACCCCCGCCCTGCTGCTGCGCGCCACCGCCGGCTTCGACCACCGGGCGCAGTCCCTGCTGTCGGCCGAACTCCTCGCCCAGGACCCGGCCCGCGACGAGCTCACCGCCAGGGTCGCCGCCGCCCAGCTGCTGGCCGCCCAACTGGCCCTGACCGGCGAGAACCAGCGCCGGATGCTCGCCGGGGAGCGCGCCGCGGACGCCCTGCCCGAGGCCCTCGACCGGGCCCGCCGCGCCTTCGACCTGGTCGAGAACGGCCTCGGCGACTACTGCGCGAACCCCGCCTGAGAGAGTTGCCGCACCACGACCGACCGGAGGTGCGCATGGACCAGCCGCTGCTCACGCGGGACCGCTCCGCCCTGCCCGCACAGGCCGAGGGCCTCACCGCGTACGTCGGCGAGGACGGCGTCGCGGTCCTGGAGTTCGACCGCCCGCACCGCCGCAACGCGGTGACCCTGGCGATCTGGCAGGCCCTGCCCAAGGTGCTGGAGCAGCTGGCCGGCCACGAAGGCGTCCGCGCCCTGCTGGTCACCGGCGCCGGCAACACCTTCAGCGCGGGCGCGGACATCGCCGAACTCTCCGAGGTGTACGGCGATCCGGACCGCGCGGAGGCCTACCACGCGACCAACGTCGCCGCCGAGGAGGCGTTGGCCGCCTTCCCGCACCCGACCGTCGCCGTGGTGCACGGCGCCTGCGTCGGCGGCGGCTGCCAACTGGCCGTCGCCTGCGACCTGCGCTTCGTCGCCGAGGACGCCCGGCTGGGGATCACCCCGGCCAAGCTGGGCGTGGTCTACTCGGCGGTGCCGACCGTACGGCTGGCCCGGCTGATCGGCCCGGCCCGGGCCAAGTACCTGCTGTTCTCCGGCGAGTTGGTGACCGGCCGGGACGCGCTGCCGCTGGGCCTGGCCGAACGCGTCCTGCCGGACGCCGAACTGGACGCCGCCGCCCTGGACTTCGCCCGGCTGCTGACCCGGCGCTCGACCCACACCATCGGCGCCGCCAAGGCCGTGCTGGACGCCCCGCCCGAGCGGGCGGCCGACGCCCTGGCGCCCTGGCTGCTCCGCTCCCGGGAGGGCTCGGACGTCCGCGAGGGCCTGGCGGCCTTCCTGGAGGGCCGCCAGGCCCGCTTCTGAGACACACGCCGCCGAGCCGGGCCCTCCAAAAGCCGGACCCTCCAGGCCGGGCCCGGCCTCAAGCCCCCCACGATCAGCGGATCGGCATCCCCGAGATCGCCCGGGCGATCACCAGCCGCTGGATCTCGCTGGTCCCCTCGAAGACCGAGTAGATCGCGCTGTCCCGGTGCATCCGCTCCACCGGGTACTCCCGGGTGAACCCGTTGCCGCCGAGGATCTGCATCGCCTGCGCGGTCACGTACTTGGCGGTCTCGCCCGCGTAGAGCTTGGACATCGAGCCCTCGGCCGCGGTGAACGGCTGGTTGTTGACCGCCATCCAGGAGGCCCGCCACACCAGCAGCCGGGCCGCGTCGATCCGGGTCCTCATGTCGGCGAGCTGGAAGGCCACGCCCTGGTTGTCGATGATCGGCCGGCCGAACTGCTCACGGGTCTTCGCGTAGTCCAGCGCCACCTCGTACGCGGCCCGGGCGATGCCGATCGCCTGCGCGCCGACGGCCGGGCGGGAGGCCTCGAAGGTGGCCATCGCCGCGTTGCCCCTGCCGCCAGGGCGCTTGACGCCCTCGCGGGCCCGGGCGAGGCGCTCGTCCAGCTTCTCCTTGCCGCCGAGCAGGCAGCCGCCGGGCACCCGGACGCCGTCCAGCACCACCTCGGCGGTGTGCGAGGCCCGGATGCCGTGCTTCTTGAACTTCTGGCCCTGGCTCAGCCCCGGGGTGCCCGGCGGGACGACGAATGACGCCTGGCCCTTGGCGCCCAGCTCCGGGTCGACGGTGGCGACCACCACGTGGACGGCGGCGATCCCGCCGTTGGTGGCCCAGGTCTTGGTGCCGTTCAGCACCCACTCGTCCTTGGCCCCGTCGTAGACCGCCCGGGTGCGCAGCGCCGAGACGTCGGACCCGGCGTCCGGCTCGGAGGAGCAGAAGGCGGCCACCTTGACGTCGTCCGGGGTGCCGAACATCTGCGGGGTCCAGGTGCCGATCTGCTCGTCGGTGCCGTTGGCCAGCACCGCGACGGCGGCCAGGGTGGTGCCGACGATGGACAGCCCGATGCCCGCGTCGCCCCAGAACAGCTCCTCCATGGCGATCGGGATGCCGACGCCGGAGGGGTCGAAGAACTGCTGGGCGTAGAAGTCCAGCGAGTAGATGCCCAGCCTGGCGGCCTCCTGGATGATCGGCCAGGGGGTCTCCTCGCGCTCGTCCCACTCGGCCGCGGCCGGTCGCATCACGTCGGCGGCGAAGCCGTGCAGCCAGTCGCGTACGGCGAGCTGGTCCGCGCCCGGGTCCAGCGAGAACGTGCTGCTCATGGTGCTTGCCTCCGAAGACGTGTGCGGCCGACCGGGGTGTTACCGGGGGTAACATCGTCGGAGTCTGCTACTGATTGGTAACCGGTGTCAACGCCCAGGCAGACCGCACCGACCCCGACCCCGAGGAGCAGCGCATGTCCCGAGAGCCCCGCCGCGAGCAGCTGCTCAACGCCGCCGACCGGGTCATCCAGCGCGAGGGGCCGGGCGCCAGCATGAACGCCATCGCCGCCGAGGCCGGCATCACCAAGCCGATCCTCTACCGCCACTTCGGCGACCGGAACGGCCTGATCGGCGCCCTGACCGAGCGGCACACCAGCGGCCTGCTCGCCGCCGTCCGAGCCGCCCTCGCCGAGCCGCTGGAGCGCCGCGACCGGGTCGAGCACGTGCTGGACACCTACCTCGCCGGAATCGAGGCCCGCCCCCAGGTCTACCGGCTGCTCACCCACCCCGAGCCGGGCGACCCGAGCGGCGCCGGCAACGCGCTCGCCCCCGCGCTCAAGCAGATCGCCGAGGAGATCACCCGGGCCGTCCAGAGCCAGGTCGACCTCGGCGCCGACCGCGACCTGCTCGCCGAGGCCTGGGGCCGGGGCATCACCGGCATGGTGCTGGCCGCCGGGGACTGGTGGCTGGAGACCAAGCCCTGCTCGCGCACCCGGATGGTGCAGGCGCTGGCCGACCTGCTCTGGGGCCGGCTGGCCGCCGCCGCGGACCTGCCGACCGCCGTCCTGCCGCCGGCGCCCGAACCGTCCACCGGCTGACCCGCTCCCCAGCCAGGCCGCTCCCTCAGCCAGACCGTCCGCGCACCGAACTCTTGTGCCGCGTACGGCAGTCCGGGCATCATCGGGCCCCACCCCACCCTCACCCCCGTCGTGCGAGGACCCCGATGCGCCTGCGCCGCACCGCCACAGCCCTGCTGCTCGCCGCCACCGCCGCCCTCGCCCCCGCCGCCACCCCGGCCTCGGCCCACGGCGGGCCGCCGGACCGCTTCCCCACCGGCACCGCCACCGCCGCCGACGGCCGCACCGCCCTCACCGACGCCCAGGGCCGCCACCTCCGGCTGCGCGGCTTCAACCTCGACAAGTACGCCGAGGCCACCCCGGCCGACCTCGACTCCCTCGCCGCCCAGGGCTTCACCCTGGTCCGGCTGCCGGTCTCCTGGTCCAGGCTGGAACCCCGGCGCGGCCGCCTCGACCCCACCGAACTGCACCGCCTCCAGCGGCTCCTCGACCGGGCCGACCACCTGGGCCTGCTGGTCCTGGTCGACTTCCACCAGGACGTCTACGGGCAGAAGTTCCTCGGCGGCACCAACGGCATCCCCGCCTGGGCCACCCGGGACGACGGGCTGCCCTTCACCCCGGACCCGGACGACTGGTTCGCCGGCTACTTCCAGCCCGCCGTCCAGGCCGCCTTCCGCCACCTCTACGACGACCCCGACCTGCGCTCCTGGCAGACCGACTTCTACACCCGGCTCGCCCGCGAACTGCGCGGCCACCGCTCGCTGTTGGGCTACGACCTGTTCAACGAGCCGTTCGGCCCGGTGGACGGCGACCCGAGCGATCCGGCCGTGCTGGCCGCCGCCTCCGCGGCCCTGGAGGAGGACCGGCTCCCCGGCATGTACCGCCGCCTGATCGCCGCGGTGCGCCAGGCCGACTCCCGCGCCTGGCTGTTCGTCGAACCGACCGTCCTGGTCGGCCAGGGCGTGCCCACCCACCTGCCCGGCCTCGCCGACCCGCGCCCCGGCGCCCCCCGGCTCGGCTACGCACCGCACTTCTACGACACCGCGGTCGAGAACGGCGCCGACTGGGACCCCGCCGGCGGCTTCGTCGAGCAGTACACCGCCGCGATCACCGGATACCCGGCCGCCCACCGGCTGCCCGTCCTGGTCGGCGAGTGGGGCCCGCCGAACTCCCGCACCCCGGGCAACTCCGAGCTGGTCCGCCGGCAGGTCGCCGCGATGGACGGCTTCACCGAGGGCTGGACGATGTGGTACTGGTGCCGGGGCGACGGCGGCTACTGCGCGCTCGACCCGTCCGGGCGCCCCGCCCCCGGCGACGAACCCGCCTTCGGCCCCTACCCGGTGGCCGTCGCCGGCACCGACGTCCGCACGACCGGGGCCACCCTGCGCTGGCGCGCCGACGGCACCGGCCGCGACAGCGAACTCCTGTTGCCCCCGGCCGCGTTCCCGAACGGCGCCCGGGTCGAGGTCTCCCCCGCCGACGGGCGGGTCGAGGTCGACCGGCCGACGGGCGGGCGCGCGGGCACCGTTCGCATCCGGCTCCCGCACGCCCGCCCGGGCACGACCGTCACGGTCACGCTCGTCCGACGGTGATCGTCACGGTCACGCTCCTGCGGCGGTGATCAGGCCAGCCCCCGGCGGGCCAGCAGCGGCCCGGTCTCCGGCGCCCGGCCGACCACCGCGCGGAAGGACTCCAGCGGGTCCCGGCTGAACCCGCGGCCCAGCAGCTCGCGCCGGAACAGCTCGCCGCTCTCCCGCACCGGCCGGCCGTTGCCCTCGAACCACTGCACGGTGTCGGCGTCCAGCACCTCCGACCAGATGTACGCGTAGTACGCCGCGCTGTAGCCGCTGGCGAAGACGTGCTGGAAGTACCCCGTCCGGTAGCGCGGCGGGATCGCGTCCACCGCGATCCCGGCCGCGGCGAGCGCCCGCGCCTCGAACTCCTCGGCGTCCGCGATCTCCTCGCCGCGCGGCGCGGTGTGCCAGGCCCAGTCCAGCAGGGTGGCCGCCAGGTACTCCACCGTCCGGAAGCCCTGTCCGAAGCCCTCGGCCGCCGTCATCCGCTCGACCAGCTCGGCCGGCAGCGGCTCCCCGGTCTCGTGGTGGCGGGCGTAGTTGGCCAGCACCTCGGGCCGGGTCATCCACATCTCGTTGACCTGCGAGGGGAACTCCACGAAGTCCCGGGGCACCGAGGTGCCCGAGAACAGCGGGTAGCGCACGTCCGAGAACAGCCCGTGCAGCGCGTGCCCGAACTCGTGGAAGAGCGTGCGCACCTCGTCCCAGTCCAGCAGCGCCGGCTCGCCGGGCGCCGGGCGCGGGATGTTGAGGTTGTTCAGCACCACCGGCCGCTTCCCGGTCAGCCCGGACTGCTCCACCATCGCGTCCATCCAGGCCCCGCCGCGCTTGGACGCCCGGGCGTGGAAGTCGCCGATGAACAGGCCCAGCGGGCTGCCGTCCTCCTCGAACACCTCGAAGACCCGCGCGTCCGGGTGGTGCGCCGTCAGATCCGGCCGCTCGGTGAAGCTCAGCCCGTACGCCAGGTTCGCGGCGAAGAACACGCCGTCGTGCAGCACCCGCTCCAGCTCCAGGTACGGGCGCAGCACGGCCGCGTCCACCTGGAAGGAGCGCTGCCGGACCTTCTCCGAGTAGTACGCCCAGTCGTGCGCGGCGATCTCCCCGATCCCGTCCGACGCCGCCGCCCGGGCCAGCTCCTCGGCCTCCCGCCGGGCCATCGCCACGGCCGGGCCGACCAGCCGGGACAGCAGCCCGGAGACCGCCTCGACGGTGCCGGCCGTCTCGTCCGCCACCACGTACGCGGCGTGGCTCGGGTACCCCAGCAGCGCGGCCCGCTCGGCGCGCAGCCCGGCCACCCGGATCGCCAGCGGACCGTTCACCTCGATGCCCCGGCCGAGCGAGGCGGCCATCAGCCGCTCGCGCACCGAGCGGTCGGCGAGCTGGTCCAGCTCGGCCTGGCCGGAGGTGTTGCGCACGCTCAGCACGTACTTCCCCGGGTGGCCGAGCACCCGGGCGTTCTCGGCCGCCCCGGCGATCGCGTCCTCGGGCAGCCCGGCCAGCTCCTCGGCGGAGTCCAGGACCAGCGCGGCGGCCCGGGTTTCGGCGTTCACGTTCTGCTGGAACGTGGTGCCGAGCCCCGCGAGTTCGGCGTTCAGCTCGCGCAGCCGGGCCTGCTCGGCGTCGCCCAGCCGGGCGCCGGAGCGCACGAAGGCGGTGTAGCGGCGCTCCAGCAGGCGCAGCGACTCCGGGTCCAGGCCGAGACCGGCGCGGTCCTCGTACAGCGCCTCGATCCTGGCGAACAGCGCGAGGTCCAGGTGGATCGCGTCGTGGTGGGCGGCGAGCAGCGGACTCACCTTCGCCTCCACCTCGTCCAGCGCGTCGGTGGTGTCGGAGGAGGACTGGTTGCGGAACACCGCGTCCACCCGGCCGAGCAGCTCCCCGGAGCGTTCCAGGGCCACCAGGGTGTTCTCGAAGGTCGGCTGCTCCGGGTCGGCGGTGATCGCCGCGATCTCGGCCAGCTGGTCGGCCATTCCCCGCTCGTACGCGGGCAGGTAGTGCTCCTCGCGGATCTCGGCGAACGGCGGGAGTTCGTAGGCCAGCCGGCTGGGCTGGAAGAACGGGTTCTCGGTCACTCCGCGAACCCTACGCCGTGTCACCCACCCTGCCCATGTGCTTTTCGACCCATTCACGGGTACCGGACCGCCGTTCGGCAGGGGCCCGTGCACGACCCGTTGCCGAACCCGCCGGTCAGCCGTTGTCGTACCCACCGGTTAACGTCGACGCCGCGGACCCGTCGGTCGCGGGCCGCGGCAGGCCCGCCGTCCGAGGGCCCGCACCCGGTACCCGTCCCGCACGCCCGACCGCGCGCCGAGAGGAGCAGCCCCCGTGGCACCCAGGACCGCCCTCGCGCCCGACCCGCACGGCCCCGGCGGCCGGCTCCAGCCGCTGGACGACGCGGGCGCCCCGCTCGGCCCGCCGGAGGCCGTCCGCGACCTCGCCGCCGCCGTCGCCGCCCGGGAGGCCGCCGACCGCCCCCGGTGGGTGTGGGCCGCCGCCGACTCGGGGTACGCCCCGCTGCTGCCGCGGCTGCCCGACCGGCTCGCCCGCTGCCACGACCTGCGGCTGGTCGAGTCGCTGCTGCTGGCGCACGAGGGCCGGTTCGGCGCGCCGCGCTCGCTCGGCGCCGCCTGGTCCCGGCTGCGCGGCCTGCCGGTCCCGGAGGACCTGCCCGAGCCCGGCCTCGCCGAGGCGGACGGCGGCCAGGACACCCTCTTCGCCCCCGACCGGCTGCAACTGCCGCCCGGCGCCGACCCGCTGGCCGCCGTCGTCGCCGTCCACGCCGAGCAGCAGCGCCGGATCGCCGCCATCGCCGACCCGGCCGCCCGGCAGCGGTTCCGGCTGCTGGTGGCCGCCGAGTCGGCCGGCGCCCTGGTGGCCGCCGAGATCGCCCACGACGGCCTGCCCTGGCGCTCCGACGTCCACGACCACCTGCTGACCGAACTGCTCGGCCCCCGCCCGGCCGTCCCCGGCACCCAGCCGAGGGTCCTCGCCGAACTCGCCGTCGAGCTGCAACGGGCGCTCGGCGCCAAGCCGTTCAACCCCGACTCGCACACCCAGGTGCTGCGCGCCTTCGCCGAGGCGGGCGTCCACCTCGGCTCCACCCGCTCCTGGGAGCTCAAGGGCGTCGACCACCCGGCCGCGCGGCTGCTGGTCCGCTACAAGGAGCTCTCCCGGATCCACGTCGCACACGGCTGGGCCTGGCAGGACGCCTGGGCCCGCGGCGGCCGGTTCCGGCCCGAGTACGTGGTCGGCGGCGTGGTCTCCGGCCGCTGGGCCAGCCGCGGCGGCGGCGCCCTCCAGATCCCGCGCATCCTGCGCCGGGCCGTGGTCGCCGACCCGGGCTGGCTGCTGGTGGTCGCCGACGCCGCCCAGCTGGAGCCCCGGGTGCTCGCCGCGCTCTCCGGGGACGCCGGGCTGGCCCGCACCGCGGCCGGCGGGGACCTGTACGAGGCGCTCGCCGCCAACGCCTTCCAGGGCGACCGGGACAAGGCCAAGCTCGGCCTGCTCGGCGCCATGTACGGGCAGACCAGCGGCGACATCGGCCCGCTGCTGAACACCCTGCGCCGCCGCTACCCGGCGGCGATGGGCTACGTCGAGGCCGCCGCCCGCACCGGCGAGGACGGCGGCGTGGTCGCCTCCCGGCTCGGCCGGGTCTGCCCGCCGGCCTCCGCCGCCTTCCTCGACCTCACCGAGGCCGACGGCGCGGGCGAGGACGGCGGTCGCACCGCCCGCGCCCGCGGCCGCTTCACCCGCAACTACGTCATCCAGGCCAGCGCCGCCGACTGGGCCCTCGCCCTGCTCGCG
Organism: Kitasatospora sp. NPDC056651; assembly: GCF_042792155.1. Classification (NCBI taxonomy): domain Bacteria; kingdom Bacillati; phylum Actinomycetota; class Actinomycetes; order Kitasatosporales; family Streptomycetaceae; genus Kitasatospora; species Kitasatospora sp. NPDC056651. Next base: position 125,863 of record NZ_JBHTWX010000007.1, read on the forward strand.
GCGCTGCGCCGGCGGCTGAACGAGCTGCCCGCGGCGAGCCCGGCGGACCGCCCCCACCTGGTGTTCTTCCAGCACGACGAGGTGATCGTGCACACCCCGGCCAACCTGGCCGACGAGGTGGCCGCCACCGTCGCCGCGGCGGCCGACGAGGCCCGCCGGCTGGTGTTCGGCGACACCCCGGTGCGCTTCCCGCTCAGCACGGCGGTGGTGGACTGCTACGCGGACGCCAAGTGACCGGGGCGGCCGGACGATCAGAGCTTCCGGAACGACCGCGCGTCCTCGGCCGCCGCGACCACCTCGGCCAGGGACGCCCCGGTCGAGGCGGTGACGGCGGCGGCCACCGCGCCCTCCACGAACGGCGCGTCCACCAGCTTCACGCCCGGGCGCGGCTCGTCCTCCAGCACCGTGACGGCGGTGAGCACCGAGCTGCCGAGGTCCGGCAGCACGACCACGCCCGCCCCGGCGTCGGCCCGCGCGAGGGCCCCGGCGATCAGGTCGTAGCTGGTGCCGAGCCCGCCGTCCTCGGTACCGCCCGCGACGACCACCCGCACGCCGTCCGAGGCGAGTTCGCCGAGCAGCTCGCGCAGCCCCTCCGCGAGCCGGGCGCTGTGCGAGACCAGAACAATGCCCACGTTTTCGCTCATGTCCGCGACCCTACGGCCGGAGCCCGCCGCTCCGGGAGGGTGATCCGGATCGCGCGTGTCGCACCCCGTGCCCGGCACCCCCGTCTGGCGTAGCGTCGGGTCAGCAGCGTCCGCCGCCGAAGAGGGAGCGAAGAGCGTTGAAGAAGCTGATCAACACCCCGGAGAGCGTCCTGGAGGACGCGCTGGCCGGAGTCGCCGCCGCCCATCCGGAGCTGACGGTGGACATCCCCAACCGGGTGATCACCCGGGCCGTCCGGCCGGCCGCGCCCAAGGTCGCGCTGATCTCCGGCGGCGGCTCCGGCCACGAGCCGCTGCACGGCGGCTTCGTCGGCCCCGGCATGCTCGACGCCGCCTGCCCCGGCGAGGTGTTCACCTCGCCCGTCCCGGACCAGATGCTGGCCGCCGCCAAGGCCGTGGAGAGCGGCGCCGGCCTGGTCTTCGTCGTGAAGAACTACACCGGCGACGTGATGAACTTCGAGCTCGCCGCCGAACTCGCCGCCGAGGAGGGCCTGGAGGTCCGCACCGTCCTGGTCAACGACGACGTCGCGGTCGAGGACTCGACCTGGACGGCCGGCCGCCGGGGCACCGGCGCGACCGTGGTGGTCGAGAAGACCGCCGGCGCGCTGGCCGAGCGCGGCGCCCCGCTGGACGAGGTCGCCGCCCTGGGCGAGCGGGTCAACGCCGCCTCCCGCTCCTTCGCGATCGCGCTCACCGCCGCCACCGTCCCGGCCGCCGGGAAACCCGGCTTCGACCTGCCCGAGGACGAGATCGAGGTCGGCGTCGGCATCCACGGCGAGCCCGGCCGCCGCCGCGAGAAACTCCGCCCGGCCCGCGAGCTGGCCGCCGAGGTGGTCGAGACCATCCTGACCGACCACCACCTGACCCCGGGCGACGAGGTGATCGCCCTGCTCAACGGCCTCGGCGCGACCCCGCTCCTGGAGCTGTACGTGGTCTACGGCGAGGTCGCCGCCAAGCTCGCCGAGCGCGGCATCACGGTGGCCCGCAGCCTGGTCGGCAACTACGTGACCAGCCTGGACATGGCGGGCTTCTCGCTCACCCTCACCAAGGCCGACGCCCAGCTGCTGGAACTCTGGGACGCCCCGGTCGACACCCCCGCCCTCAAGCGGGCCTGAGAGGAGGACCCGATGGACTTCGACACCCCGCTCGCCGAGGCCTGGATCCGCGCGATCGCCGCGGCCGTCGAGAAGGAGCAGTCCCGGCTCACCGAGCTGGACTCCGCGATCGGCGACGGCGACCACGGCAGCAACCTCCAGCGCGGCTTCACCGCCGCCCTGACCGCCCTGGACGGCCTCCAGCCGGCCGGCCCCGGCGCCGTCCTCACCAAGACCGGCACCACCCTCATCTCCAAGGTCGGCGGCGCCTCCGGCCCGCTCTACGGCAAGGCCTTCCGCGCCATCGGCGCCGCCCTGCCCGAACCGGCCGGCCCGGCCGCCGTCGCCGAGGCCCTGTCGGCCGGCCTCGACGCCGTCCGCCTCCTCGGCAAGGCCGAACCCGGCGACAAGACCATCGTGGACGCCTGGACCCCGGCCGTCGCCGCCTTCCGCGCCGCGGCCGCCACCGGCGCGGGCCTCCCCGAAGCCGCCGCCGCGGCCGCCGACGCCGCCGAACAGGGCGCCCGCGACACCGTCCCCCTCCGGGCCCGCAAGGGCCGCGCCTCCTACCTCGGCGAACGCAGCATCGGCCACCAGGACCCGGGCGCCACGTCCACCGCCCTCGTCTTCCGCACCCTCGCGGACGTCACCGCCGGCTGACCCTCCGCACCCCGTCCTCGCCCGGTTCCCCGTGCCCCCGACAGGGGCTCGGGGAACCGGGCGAAGCGGAAGGGCCCCTCCCGCACCACGCCCCTCGCCCCGCACCCCCGGCCCGCCACCGCGGCAGCCCCCGTCCGCCCCTCACCCGTCCGTCCGCGCGATCAGCAACAACAGCGCGTCGTCCCGCAGCTCCCCGCCCGTGTGCGCCAGCAGATCCGCGTACACCCGCCCCACCGCCGTCTCCAGCTCCCCCGCCGAGCGCGCCGCGCCCCGCACCAGCGGCCCGACCCGCTCCGCCAGCGGGTAGAACTCCCCGCTCTCCCGGTGCCGCGCCTCGATCACCCCGTCCGTGCAGAGCACCAGCACGTCGTCGGCCCCGAACGGCTGCCCCCAGGTGGTCGGCTCCCCCGCCGCCAGCCGGCCGAGCCCCAGCGGCACCCACGGGTCCGGCGCGTCCAGCACGTGGGCCCGCCCCTCGCCGTCCACCCGGATCGGCGGCACGTGCCCGTACTGCAGCAGTTCCATCGTCCCCGGCGCCCGGAACTCCGCGAACAGCGCCGTGGTGAACTCCCCGTCCGGCACGTGCCGCTCGACGCTGGCCTCGATCCGCGCCGCGACGCCCCGCAGCCCGGCCTCGTCGTACGCCGCCTCCCGGAACGCGCCCAGCACCACGGCCGCGGTCTGCACCGCCGCCAGTCCCTTGCCCCGGACGTCCCCGACCGCGACCCGGGTCCCGTGCGGCGTCTCCAGCACCGAGTACAGGTCCCCGCCGATCCGCGAGGCGTCCGCCGCCGACACGTACCGCACGGCGAGCCGCAGCGGTCCGACCGTCGGACCCGGCAGTTGCAGCAGGGCCCGCTGGGCGGCCTCCGCGACGGAGCTGACGGCCGCGAAGGCCGCCGCGCGCCGCATCCGGATCTTGGCGACCCAGGCCGAGAACAGCGTCAGCACGACGTAGCTGACCATCGCCCCGTACAGGAAGCGGGCATCGTTGAGGTTGTCGATCTGGTCGTGGTAGCTGAGCCCGAACACCGCGAACAGTCCGAGCGAGCAGACCATGATCAGTTCGCCGGGCTTCAGGGTCAGCGCCGCGACGGTCGGCACCACGGTCATCAGCGGGGCGAGGTAGCGGTCCTTGCCGGAGAGGAAGTCCGCGATCGCGACCAGCAGGACGGCGACCAGCGCGGGGCTGGCCCGGCGCCAGAACGGCACGTCCTGGAGGTCGGCGGCGAGCAGGGCGCCGCGCTGCCGGCCCGGCGGCAGTCCGGCTGCCGTGGGAGCCGAGGGAGACTGGGCGCGGCGGAGCGGAAACACATACCGAACATAAGGGACGATCACGGCGGCGGCCCGACCGCCCCTGGTCCCGACGGCACGGATGATGCGGACCATCCCCACCCCACCCACCCCGGGAATACCCCGAGGGGGTATGGTGTCGGAAGATTCGTCACCAGCGCCGCGCCCGGGCGAACCGCCCCGGACCGACCAGACCTCCCGGAGGCCCCAGATGTCCAGCACCATCACCTACACCGTGTCCGGCATGAGCTGCGGCCACTGCGAGAAGGCGATCAGCGAGGAGGTCTCCGGCCTGGCCGGAGTCACCGAGGTCAGCGCCGACGCCACCGCCGGTACCGTGACGATCACCTCCGCCACCCCGTTGGACGAGGAGCAGGTGCGCGCCGCGATCGACGAGGCCGGCTACGAGCTGGTCGGCCGCAGCGCCTGAACCACCCGGCACGGCGGGGGCCTCTCCGGGGCGCCCCCGCCGTCCACCCGCACCAAGGAGCTGAACCGCAATGAGCACGTCCGCCCCGGACGTCGGGGCCCGGGACCGGGTCGAGCTGTCCATCGGCGGGATGACCTGCGCCTCCTGCGCGGCCCGGATCGAGAAGAAGCTCAACCGGCTGGACGGCGTCGAGGCCACCGTCAACTTCGCCACCGAGAAGGCCCGGGTCGACTTCGGCCCCGGGACCACGGTCGAGGACCTGATCGCCACCGTCGAACGCACCGGATACTCCGCCGAGCTCCCCCCGCCCCCGGCCCCCGCCGCACCCGGGCCCGAACGGCCCGAGTACCCCGCCCCTCCCCCAGCCTCCGGCCGGGGGTACCCCCACCGGGACCGGCTGCTGATCAGCGCCGTCCTCAGCGTCCCGGTGGTCCTGCTGTCGATGGTCCCGGCCCTCCAGTTCACCAACTGGCAGTGGCTGGCCTTCGCGCTCACCGGCCCGGTCGTCGCGTACGGCGGCCTGCCCTTCCACCGCGCCGCCTGGACCAACCTCCGGCACGGCGCCGCGACGATGGACACCCTGGTCTCGCTCGGCACCCTGGCCGCCTTCGGCTGGTCCTGCTGGGCCCTGTTCCTGGGCCACGCCGGCCGCCCCGGGATGCGCCACGACTTCACCCTGTCCGTCGGCGACACCGACGCCTCCGGCACGCTCTACCTGGAGACCGCCGCCGCCGTCACCGTGCTGATCCTGCTCGGCCGCCACCTCGAGGCCCGCTCCAAGCGCCGGGCCGGCGCCGCGCTGCACGCCCTGCTCGACCTCGGCGCCAAGGACGTCGCGGTCCTCCGGGACGGCCGGGAGGTACGGCTGCCGGTGGACCGGCTGACCGTCGGCACCCGCTTCGTCGTCCGCCCCGGCGAGACCATCGCCACCGACGGCGTGGTGGTCGAGGGCGGCTCCGCCGTGGACGCCTCGATGCTGACCGGCGAGTCCGTCCCGGTCGAGGTCGCCGTCGGCGACGAGGTCACCGGCGCCACCGTGAACGCGGGCGGCCGCCTGGTGGTCGAGGCCACCCGGGTCGGCGCGGACACCCGGCTGGCCCGGATGGCCCGGCTCGTCGAGGAGGCCCAGAACGGCAAGGCCGCCGCCCAGCGGCTGGCCGACCGGATCTCCGCCGTCTTCGTCCCGGCCGTCATCCTGATCGCCCTGGCCACCCTGGTGGTCTGGCTGCTGACCACCGACAGCCCCACCGAGGCCTTCACCGCGGCCGTCGCCGTGCTGATCATCGCCTGCCCCTGCGCCCTGGGCCTGGCCACCCCGACCGCGCTCATGGTCGGCACCGGCCGCGGCGCCCAGCTCGGCATCCTGATCAAGGGCCCGGAGGTGCTGGAGACCACCCGCACGGTGGACACCGTCGTCCTGGACAAGACCGGGACCGTCACCACCGGCCGGATGGCCCTGCTCGCCGTCCACACCGCCGAGGGCGTGGACGGTGCCGAGGCGCTGCGCCTGGCCGGCGCCGTCGAGCACGCCTCCGAGCACCCGATCGCCCGGGCGATCGCCGAGGCCGCCGCCGAGGCCGGCGACCTGCCCGCCGTCACGGACTTCCGCGGCATCCCCGGGCGGGGCGTGGAGGGGGTCGTGGCGGGCCGCACGGTGGTCGCCGGGCGCGAGGCCCTGCTGGCCGGCCGCGCGCAGCACCTGCCGCCCTCCCTGGCCCGCGCCAAGGCCGCCGCCGAGGCGGCCGGCCGCACCGCCGTCGCGGTCGGCTGGGACGGCGAGGCGCGGGCCGTGCTGGAGGTCGCCGACGCGGTCAGGCCGACCAGCGCCGAGGCCGTCGGCAGGCTGCGGGCCCTGGGCCTGACCCCGGTCCTGCTGACCGGTGACAACCGGGCGGTGGCCGAGGCCGTCGCCGCCGAGGTCGGCATCGCCGCACCGGACGTGATCGCCGAGGTGCTCCCCGAGGAGAAGGTCGCCACCGTCAAGCGGCTCCAGGGCGAGGGCAGGGTCGTGGCGATGGTCGGCGACGGCGTCAACGACGCGGCCGCGCTCGCCCAGGCCGACCTGGGCCTGGCGATGGGCACCGGCACCGACGCCGCCA
>NZ_JBHTWX010000008.1:0-59485 GCF_042792155.1 Kitasatospora sp. NPDC056651
GCGGTGACGGCGACCACCGGCAGCCGCTCGAAGTGCGGGTCGGCGCGGATCGCCGCGATGGCCGCGTAGCCGTCCAGACCGGGCATCATGACGTCCATCAGCACCAGGTCGACCTCCGGGTGGGCGCGCAGCAGGTCGAGCCCGGCCCGGCCGTCGGCGGCGTGCAGGACGGTCAGCCCGTGCCGTTCCAGGGCGGCGGCGAGCGCGAAGACGTTGCGGATGTCGTCGTCGACGATCAGCACGGTCCGCCCGGCGAACGGTCCCGCCGGGGCCGCCGGGGCCTCGGCCGCCCCCGCCTCGGCCCCGCCCCCGAGCGGGGTGGGCAGCCCCGGCGGGTCGGGCTCGACCACCCGGACCCGCGGCTCGGCCGCCGCCTCCCCCTCCCCCTCCCCCTCCCCCTCCTCCTCCGGCCCCTGCCCGGCCTCGCCCTCGCCCTCGTCCTCGGGTGCGTTCACGCCCTCCGTGCCGTTCCCGTCCAGCGGCAGGTACAGCGTGAACCGGCTGCCCTGCCCGGCCGCCGAGCGGACGGCGATGGTCCCGCCGAGCAGCCGGGCGAGTTCCCGGCTGATCGAGAGCCCGAGGCCGGTGCCGCCGTAGCGCCGGGCGGTGGAGCCGTCGGCCTGCTGGAAGGCGCCGAAGATGGTGTCCAGGTGGGCCGGGTCGATGCCGATCCCGGTGTCGTCCACGTGGAAGGCCACCGCCGCGTGCGCCCGGCCGAGCCCGGACGGCAGGTCCGCCTCCTCGACCCGCTCGATCCGCAGTTCGACCCGGCCGGTGTCGGTGAACTTGACGGCGTTGGACAGCAGGTTGCGCAGGACCTGGCGCAGCCGCGCCTGGTCGGTGACGATCCGCTCCGGCACGCCCCGCTCGACGGACACCTCGAAGGCGAGCCCCTTCTGGTCGGCCAGCGGCCGGAAGCCGGACTCCACGTACTCCAGCAGCTCACGCACCGTGAAGGGCTCGATCGCCAGCTCCATCTTCCCGGCCTCCACCTTGGAGAGGTCGAGGATGTCGTTGATGAGCTGGAGCAGGTCGGTGCCGGCCGAGTGGATCACGCCCGCGTACTCGACCTGTTTGGCGGTGAGGTTGCCGCCGGCGTTCTCGGCGAGCAGCTGGGCGAGGATGAGCAGGCTGTTGAGCGGGGTGCGCAGCTCGTGGCTCATGTTCGCCAGGAACTCGGACTTGTACATCGAGGTACGGGTCAACTCCCGTGCGCGTTCCTCCAGTTCCTGGCGGGCCTGTTCGATCTCCAGGTTCTTCGCCTCGATGTCCCGGTTGCGCTGGGCGAGCAGCGCGGCCTTCTCCTCCAACTCGGCGTTGGAGTGCCGAAGTTCCTCTTGCCCGGCCTGGAGTTCCTCGGACTGGGCCTGGAGTTCGGTGGTGAGCCGCCGGGACTCGCCGAGCAGTTCGTCGGTGCGGGCGTTGGCCAGCAGGTTGCCGAGGTTGACCCCGCAGGCCTCGGCGAACCGGTCCAGGAAGTCGCGGTGGACCTGGGCGAACGGCTGGAAGGCCGCGAACTCCATCACGCCGATCAGCCACTCCTCCAGGGCGATCGGCAGGACGACCAGCGAGTGGGCGTCCGCCGCGCCGGTGCCGGAGGAGACGGTGGCGTAGCCGGGCGGCAGTCCGTCCACGGCGACGGTCCGCCGGTTCCGGGCGGCCTGGCCGACCAGTGACTCCCCCGGCCGCAGCCGCCGCTCCGCCCCGGCCGGGCCGCCGTAGGCGCTGATCAGGACCAGTTCGGTGCCGTCCGCGCCCTCCTCGGCGAGGAAGAACGCGCCGTACTGGGCGCCGATCAGCGGCGTCAGCTCGTCGGTGATCATCTCGGCGACGGAGCGGATGTCCCGCCGGCCCTGGATGGCGGCGGAGAAGCGGGCCAGGTTGGTCTTGAGCCAGTCCTGCTCCTGGTTGGCGAGAGTGGTCTCGCGCAGCGATCCGACCATCGCGTTGATGTTGTCCTTGAGGTCGGCGACCTCGCCGGAGGCGTCCACGCTGATCGAGCGGGTCAGGTCGCCGGCCGCGACGGCGCTGGTGACCTCGGCGATCGCGCGGACCTGCCGGGTCAGGTTGCCGGCCAGCTCGTTGACGTTCTCGGTGAGCCGCTTCCAGGTGCCGGAGACGCCCTCCACCCGGGCCTGCCCGCCGAGCCGGCCCTCGCTGCCGACCTCCCGGGCCACCCTGGTCACCTCGGCCGCGAACGAGGACAACTGGTCGACCATCGTGTTGACGGTGGTCTTCAGCTCCAGGATCTCCCCGCGCGCGTCCACGTCGATCTTGCGAGTGAGGTCGCCGTCGGCGACGGCGGTGGTGACCTGGGCGATGTTGCGCACCTGGCTGGTCAGGTTGTGCGCCATGAAGTTGACGTTGTCGGTGAGGTCCTTCCACGTCCCGGCCACGTTGGGCACCCGGGCCTGGCCGCCGAGGATGCCCTCGGTGCCGACTTCCCGGGCCACCCTGGTCACCTCGTCGGCGAAGGCGGACAGGGTGTCCACCATGGTGTTGATCGCGTCGGCGAGGGCCGCGACCTCGCCCTTGGCCTCCACGGTGATCTTCCGGGACAGGTCGCCGCGCGCCACCGCCGTCGCCACCTCCGACATCGAGCGGACCTGGCCGGTCAGGTTGGAGGCCATCACGTTGACGTTGTCGGTCAGGTCCTTCCACGTCCCGGAGACGCCCCGGACGGTGGCCTGGCCGCCCAGGTTCCCGGCGGTGCCGACCTCCCGGGCGACCCGGGTGACCTCGTCCGCGAAGGAGGACAGCTGGTCGACCATCGTGTTGATGGTCTCCTTCAGGTCCAGGATCTCGCCGCGCGCGTCGACCCGGATCTTCTGGGTCAGGTCGCCCTCGGCGACGGCGGTGGTCACCTCGGCGATCGAACGAACCTGGGCGGTGAGGTTGTCGGCCATGACGTTGACGGACTCGGTCAGCGCCCGCCAGGTGCCGGAGACGTCCCGGACGTCCGCCTGGCCGCCGAGCCTGCCCTCGGTGCCGACCTCCCGGGCCACCCGGGTGACCTCGGCCGCGAACGAGGACAGCTGGTCGACCATCGTGTTGATGGTCGTCTTGAGTTCCAGGATCTCGCCGCGGGCGGCGACCGAGATCTTCTGGGTGAGGTCCCCCTCGGCCACCGCGGTGGCCACCTGGGCGATGTTGCGCACCTGCCAGGTCAGGTTGCCCGCCATCGCGTTCACCGACTCGGTCAGGCCGCGCCACGTCCCGGCGACGCCCGGCACCTGGGCCTGGCCGCCGAGCCTGCCCTCGGTGCCGACCTCCCAGGCGACCCTGGTCACTTCGTCGGCGAACGAGGACAGCGTGTCCACCATCGTGTTGACGGTGTTCTTCAGCTCCAGGATCTCGCCGCGGGCGTCCACCTCGATCTTCTGGGTGAGGTCGCCGCGCGCCACCGCCGTGGTCACCTGGGCGATGTTGCGCACCTGCCAGGTCAGGTTGCCCGCCATCGCGTTCACCGCGTCGGTCAGCTCCAGCCAGGTCCCGGTGGCGCCCGGCACCTGGGCCTGGCCGCCGAGCCGGCCGTCGCTGCCGACCTCCAGGGCCACCCTGGTCACCTCGGAGGTCACCCTGGCCAGCTGGTCGGCCATGCCGTTGAAGACCTCGGCGATCTCCCCGAGCACCCCGGGGCGGTCCGGGGTGAGCCGGGTGCGGAAGTCCCCGTCGCGCACGGCCGTCAACCCCGCGAGCAGCTGCCGCAGGGCCTGCTCGGCCGGGTCGGCCGCCGGGGCGCCGGGTACCGGGCGCTCGTCCATCCGTGCACCGTCCGGATCGCTCGCACGGCCGGGGCGCGCCGTCCGGGCACCTCGGCCCCGAAGGCGGCGGGCCGCCGCCCTGCTCCCACTCTGCCACCGCGAGCCGGGGGCGACACTCGGGAGGAGCACCCGCGGGCCCGGGGCGGGCCTCAGGCCGGGACGGTCTCGCGGATCGGGAAGGCTTCGGTGGCACCGGTCAGTTCGAGCATCCGCAGGATCAGCGGCCGGGGCCTGGCCAGTTCGATCCGGCTGCCGTCGGCGGCGGCCCTGGCCTTGGCCCGCAGCAGGACGTTGAGCCCGGTGGAGTCGCAGAACTCCAGCCCGGCGCAGTCCACCACGACCACGGCGGAAGGCTCGGCGACCGCCCGGTCCAGGGCGGTCCGCAGCTCGGCGACCGAGTCGAGGTCCAGTTCGCCGAGCAGGGCGAGGACGGTGCCCCGGGCCCACGGCCGGACCTCGACGGTGAGCCCGGCAGTCCGGTCGACGGCCTGACCGCCGGGAATCGACGGGCGGTTCGTCATGGCGACGGGCTCCTCTCCTGACGTCCGGGCCGGCGCCCGGCACTCACACCTCGCGGCTTTCCGCCGTGGCGCGCGGGAAACCCCGGCGGGCGGTCCCGGACGGGTTCCGGGCGCGTTCCGGGCGCGTTCCGGGCGGGTCCTGGAGGGGCCCCGGGCGCGTTCCGGGTGGTGCTCAGCCCGGCGCCTCCCGTCCCCCGGCCCGACCCGCGGAGGCCGGCACCGGCGGACGAGCGACCTCCAGCCACACCGACTTCCCGCCGTCCTCCGGCCGCGAGCCCCAGGCCCGCGCCAGCCGGTCCACCACTCGCAGACCGTGCCCGCCGGGTCTCCCGGGGCCCATGGACGGCCGCAGCCGCGGCGGAACGGGACTTCCGTCCGCGACCTCCACCCGCAACCGGGCGCCGTTCCAGGAGAGCCGCAGTTCGCGCGGGCCGCCGCGGGCGTGCAGACAGGCGTTGGTGACCAGTTCGGAGACCATCAGCAGCACGTCCTCGGCCGCCGCCCGCCGGTCCGCGTCCACGGCCGGCAGCCAGTGCCAGGACACCAGCGCCCGCCGGCTGAAGTCGCGGCTGCGCCGCACCGCGCCGTCCCGGCCCGCCAGGGCCAGTCGTCTGGTCTGCTCCCGGCCCGGCGGCGCTCCGTTCGCGGAACGGTCCACGGCCGGCCTCCTCAGTCCTGCCCGGAGGGCGCGGTGGGCCCGCCGGGACCGCGGGTACGGGCGGCGGTGCCGTCCGCCCGCCGTCCATGCCCCGCGTCTGCCCAGGGGCCGCCGAACCACACCCCCGGGGCGGGCCCGCCCCGGTCCGTCACGGGCGGCAAAACCCGTTGCCGGATGGGGGGCGTACGGACCATCCTCCGGGCATGGACCTTCCCCAGCACGTCATCGCCCTGGACGGGTTGACCCTGCGCCGTTTCGACGCCGTGGCGGACCTGCCCGAGTTCCTCGCCGTCATCGAGGAGTCGCTCGAACACCTGCGGCCCTGGATGCCCTGGGTGGCCGGGCACAGCCCCGCCGGGACCGCCGAGTTCCTCGCCGAGCGCCCGGAGCTCTGGGCGAGCGGACGGGACTTCACGTACGCGATCACCCGGGACGGCGCGATCGTCGGCGCCTGCGGGCTGTTCCGGCGCGAGGACACCCCGGAGGACGTCCGGGAGATCGGCTACTGGCTGCACCCCGCCGCCACCGGGCGCGGCCTGGCCACCCGGACGGCGCGGGCCCTGACCGCCGAGGCCTTCCGGCTCCCCGGGGTGGAGTGCGTCGAGATCGTGCACGACCCGGCCAACCGGGCCGGCGGCGCCGTTCCGGCCCGGCTCGGCTTCACCGAGCACCTGCGCCGCCCCGCCGAGGCGCTCGCCCCGGCCGAGACCGGCGAGGAGCTGGTCTGGCGGCTGACCCGGGAGCGGACCCCGGTCTCGTGATCCGATCCGCCCGAACCCTTCACCGAACGGCCATTTGACGGTTCATCACATCAACCGAGACCCACTACGACGGCGCCGGAAGTCGGGCTAGGATCACGACATGGTCACCGCCCGGTCGCCGTTGCGTGCACGACGCGCCCGCCCCCGAGGGGTGGCGGCGCGGCTGTTCTGGCTGGGCGCCCTGCTGGCGGCGGTGTTCGTGTCGCACGGCCTCGGCGCGGAGAACGGCGCCGGGCACACCGATCCGTTCCGGATCGTCTGGTCCGCGCCGGCCCCGGCAGCCGCCGACGACCAGCACGCCGCGCACCACCAGGACCACGACGAGGACTCCGAGCACCCCGGCGGCGAGTGCCTGTCCGGGAAGCCCGAAGACGGTCCGAGCGCCGAGGCGGCCTGCCCGGCGGCCGTCGTCCAGCCCGCCGGCGCGCAGGACGCACCGGCGACCGGCCCGGTGGTCCCGGCCGACGCGAGCCCCGCCGCCAGACCGTCCCGACTCCCGCACCGGATCGCACAACTGAGGGTCTAGACCGGCCCGGGCCCGCCCCTGCCCCGCCTCGCGGTGCGGGTGGGCGCGCCCGCCCGCGTCCCCTCCCCGTCCTCGCCGATCCGCTGCCGCCCCGTGCGGCCGCGCGGAGTCCCGTCATGCCTGTCCGGCTCCTGGCCGCGCTGCTGCTCGGCCTGTTCTCCCTGCTGCCCGTCGGCTGCGCGCAGCAGCACCTCGACGCCCATCCGCTCCGCCCGGCCGGGGTCGCCGCCCCGGCCGAGCCGCACGGTTCCTCCCCCGCGCCCGCCGAGCGGCACTGCGGTGCCGGGGAGGCCGCCGCACCCGCCCGGCGGTCCGTCCGCTCCGCCTGCGCGCCCGCGCCCGCCCCCGCCGTCGCGCCCGCCGGGGACCGGACGGACCCGGGCGTCCTCCCCGCGACGCGCCCGGCGGTCGCCGTCGAGCGCGCCTCCAAGCCCAGAGTCCCCCTGCTCGTCACCGGCCGGTGGCGGATATAGCGGCTCGGCACCGTCCGAGCCGCTCCGTTCCGCCAACCTCCCGACAGGAGACGAGACATGACACCCATCACCCCCCGCACCGACGACCGCGCGGCCCTCACCGGCCTGGTCGGCAACACCCCGGTCCTGCGGATCGGCGAGCCGCTGGCCCCGACGGGCCGCGGCTTCTGGGCCAAGCTGGAGGGCTTCAACCCCGGCGGCATCAAGGACCGCCCGGCCCTGCACATGGTCCAGCGGGCCCTGGACCGGGGCGAGCTGCGCCCGGGCGGCCGGATCGTGGAGTCCACCAGCGGCACGCTGGGCCTGGGCCTCGCGCTGGCCGGCCTGGTGTACCGGCACCCCGTCACGCTGGTCACCGACCCGGGGCTGGAGCCGACCATGACCAGGCTGCTCACCGCGTACGGCGCCGAGGTGGAGGCCGTCAGCAGCCCGCACCCGCGGGGTGGCTGGCAGCAGGCCCGGCGCGACCGGGTGACCGAGCTGCTGGCCCGCCACCCCGGCTCGTGGTGCCCGGACCAGTACAACAACCCCGACAACACCACCGCCTACACCCCGCTGGCGCTCGAACTCGCTTCCCAGCTGGGCCACCTGGACGTCCTGGTGTGCAGCGTCGGCACCGGCGGGCACTCGGCCGGCACCTCCCGGGTGCTGCGCCAGCTCTACCCGGGCCTGCGGGTGGTCGGCGTGGACACCGTCGGCTCCACGATCTTCGGCCAGCCCGCCCGCTCCCGGCTGATGCGCGGCCTCGGCTCCAGCATCTACCCGCGCAACGTCGCCTACGGCACCTTCGACGAGGTGCACTGGGTCGCCCCCGCCGAGGCCGTCTGGACCTGCCGGCGGCTGGCCGCCTCGCACTACGCCACCGGCGGCTGGAGCGTCGGGGCGGTCGCCCTGGTGGCCGGCTGGCTGGCCCGCACCCAGTCGGCCGGAACCCGGATCGCCGCGGTCTTCCCTGACGGGCCGCAGCGCTACCTCGGCACCGTCTACGACGACGAGTACTGCGCCGCGCACGACCTGCTCGACCGGCCACCGGCCGACGACCCGGACGAGCTCGCCCGGCCCGACGAGCGGGAGGTCACGCGCTGGTCGCGCTGCGCCGAGGTGGTCGACCCGCTGACCCTCGCGCCCGCCCTCGGCGGTGCCCAGTGAGGGAGTTGACCGCCCAGTTCCGCGGCCACGAGCGCAGCGTCCGGCTGCTGATGGTCAACCAGTTCACCATCAACCTGGGCTTCTACATGCTGATGCCCTACCTGGCCGCCCACCTGTCCGGCGGCCTCGGCCTGGCCGGCTGGACGGTCGGGCTGGTGCTCGGGGTGCGCAACTTCGCCCAGCAGGGCATGTACCTGGTCGGCGGCACGCTGGCCGACCGGTTCGGCTACAAGCCGCTGATCGTCGCGGGCTGCCTGCTGCGCACCGGCGGTTTCGCCGCGCTCGGCGTCTCGTCCGCGCTGCCCGCCCTGGTGGCGGCCTCGGCGGCCACCGGCCTGGCCGGGGCGCTGTTCAACCCGGCCGTCCGGGCGTACCTGGCGCGGGACGCGGGCGAGCAGCGGGTGGCCGCGTTCGCGCTGTTCAACGTGTTCTACCAGGCCGGGATCCTGCTCGGCCCGCTGGTCGGCATGGCGCTGACGGCGGTGGACTTCCGCGCCACCTGTCTGGTCGCGGCCGGGGTGTTCGCGGTGCTCAGCGCGGTGCAGATCCGCTCGCTGCCGGCCCGCCGGGGGGCCGAGCCGGCCGGCGGCCCGGAGCGCGCGGGGGTCCTGCGGCAGTGGCGCGGGGTGCTGGCCAACCGTCCGTTCCTGCTGTTCGCGGCCGCGATGACCGGCTCGTACGTACTGTCCTTCCAGGTGTACCTGGCGCTGCCGCTGGAGGTCCGCCGGCTGGGTGGCGACGGCACCGGCGGGACGGTGGCGACCGCGCTGCTGTTCGCGGTGTCCGGGCTGGGCACGATCCTGCTCCAGACCAGGGTCACCGCCTGGTGCCGGGCCCGGATCTCGCCGGGCACCGCCCTGGCCGCGGGGGTGGCCGTGATGGGCGTGGCGTTCCTGCCGCTGCTCGCCGCCTCGGCCCTGCCCGTCCCCGGGTCGGTCCCCGGGCGCTGGGCGCTCGCCGCCGGGCCGCCGGCGCTGGCCGCGTTCCTGCTGGCGCTGGGCACCATGCTCGCCTACCCGTTCGAGATGGACACCGTGGTGAGGCTCTCCGGGGACCGCCTGGTCGCCACCCACTACGGGCTCTACAACACCGTCTGCGGGGTCGGCATCACCGTGGGCAACCTGCTGACCGGCGCGGCCCTGGACGCCGCCCGCGCGGCCGGGCTCGCCGCGCTCCCCTGGTTGGCGCTGTGCGCCCTCGGGGTGCTCTGCGCGCTCTCGCTGCGCGCCCTCCACCGCGACCGGCGGCTCGCCGGTCCCGAGCCGGTCCCCGCCGGGCAGCAGGCCGGGTAGCCGACGGGGTAGCCGCCGGCCGGCAGACGGGCGACAGCCTCCGAACGGCGGACCTGTGGACTCCCAAGGATCCACGGGTCCGCCGACACCCCATCAGAAAGCTTGTACCGAACGGTCAGTTTTCACATACTTCCGGTCAGTGCCTGTCAGGAGCAGATCATCCGCCGCGCTCACGGAGAGCACCGGCCGAAGTCCGCCCACCGCCTGACCGCGCTTCACGGCCCCAACCCTCAGGGCCGCTCGCTCCCGGAGGAGATCGGTGAGGACCATGCGCAGAACCCCCCGCACCACACGCCGCTTCCGCCTGCTCGCCACGGCCCTCGGCCTGCTGACCGCCACCGCGGTCGCCGTGCCGGGCGCCGCCGCCGCTCCCACCGGTGCCGTCCGGCCGGAGCAGCTCACGGCGGTCAGCGACGCCATCCTGAAGGCCGAGGTCGACGGCACCGCCTGGTACGTCGACGAGGCCGCCGGACGGGTCGTGGTGACCGCCGACAGCACCGTGTCCCCGATCTCGCTCGGCAAGCTGATGAGCGCCGTCGGCCCCAACGCGCCCACCGTGGCCATCCACCGGGTCCCCGGGGTGTTCAGGCCCCTGGTCGCCCCCGGGGACGCCATCTACGGCAGCCAGTACCGCTGCTCGCTCGGCTTCAACGTGGTCAGCGGCAGCACCTACTACTTCCTCACCGCCGGGCACTGCGGCAACGTCGCCCCCGACTGGTACACCGACCTCGCGCACAGCGAGCGGATCGGCCCCACCGTCAGCTCCACCTTCCCCGGCCACGACTACGCCCTGGTCCGCTACGACAACTCCGCGCTGAGCCACCCCGGCGGCTTCAACTCCGCCCCGAACGCCTTCGTCGGCGAGTCGGTCCTGCGCACCGGGTCGACCACCGGCACCCACGGCGGCAGCGTCACCGGGGTCAACGCCACCGTGCGCTACACGGACGGCGGCATCGTCACCGGCCTGATCCAGACCAACGTCTGTGCCGAGGCCGGCGACTCCGGCGGCCCGCTGTTCGACGGCGACAAGGCGCTCGGCCTCACCTCGGGCGGCAGCGGCGACTGCACCTCGGGCGGGACGACCTTCTACCAGCCGGTGAACGCGGCGCTCACGGCGTACCACGTGAACGTGTTCTGATCCCGGCAGGCCGGCCGCCGACCCGCTGCCCGGTGCAGCGGGCCGGCGGCCGTGTCCGGGCCCGGCGGTCAGCCCGCGTACACGTCCTCGACGTACCGCCCGGCCTCCACCAGCCCCTGGAGCCAGGCCCGCGCCCGCTGCTCGTCGGCGCCCGGCGTGCGCTCCCGGTACAGCGTCCGGAAGGCCTCCCGGACGCCCGGCGCCATCCGGGCCCCGTCGCCGCACACGTACACCTCGGCGCCGGCCTCCAGCAGCTCCCACAGCTCGGCCGCCTCGGCCGCGATCCGGTCCTGCACGAAGCGGCGCCCGTGCTGCGGCCGCTCGCTGAAGGCGGGCCGCAGCGAGACCGCGCCGGCCCGCTCGGCCGCCTCCAGCTCGTCCCGGTGCAGGTAGTCCGCCGCCTCGTCGTCACAGCCGAAGTACAGCAGCGCCGGGGCGAGTCCCGCCCCCTCGCCGAGCAGTGCGCGGCGGTCGGCGACGGCGCCCCGGAAGGGCGCCAGGCCGGTGCCGGCCGCGATCATCACCACCGGGGTGCGGTGGCCGATCCGGAACGCCTCCCGGCAGGGCCGGACCCGGGCCAGCACGGTGTCACCGACGGCCACCCGGTCCAGGTGGCCGGAGCCGGTGCCCCGGAAGTCGCCCCGGCCGGAGCGGGCCGGGGCGCTGAGCACCGAGACCATCAGGTCCACCTCCCCCGGGCACTCGGAGGGCGAGGAGGAGATCGAGTACTGCCGCGGCCGGATCGGCGGCAGCAGGTCCAGCAGCACCGGCCAGGTCAGCCGCTCCTGCACCGCCGGGTGGTCCTCGATCAGGTCCAGCAGGGTGCGCGGGTCGTCCTCGGGCAGCGCCAGCAGTGCGGCCCGTTCGGGCGGGCAGGGGTTGAGCCCGGCCAGCGCGGCGCGCCGGTCCGCGCTCGGCCGGTCCTGCAGCTCGACGTGGTGGGTGAGCAGTTCGCGCACCGTCAGCGGGCGGTCGACGGCGGGGCCGGTGCGCCGGTGCGCCACGATGTTCAGCACCGTTCCCGGGTCCGCGCCGAACAGCTTGGCGGCGCGCTCGACCAGCATCGGGTCGTTGGCGGGCAGCACGGTGAGGTGGTCGGCGGTCCGGTAGCCGGTGCCCTCCGGCAGGGCGAGGCGCACCAGCCGCTTGACCCGGTGGTAGCCCGGGTCGGTCAGGCTGCCGACGGCGGTGACGGTCAGCTCCGCCAGGTCGTGCCGGGCGGCCAGTGCCGCCAGCGGCCCGCCGGTCACCTCGGCCACGGTGAAGGCGGCCGCCGGCCGCGGCGCGGCGGGGGCGTCGGCGTCCCCGTACCGGACCAGCAGGACCTCGCGCAGTGCCTCGGTGAACCGCCGTACGGCGCCGTCCAGGTCGCCGGAGGCGTCGGCCTCGGCGCGGTCCAGCAGCCGGGTGCCGCCGAGTGCGGCGAGCCGGTCGTCGATCAGGGCCGGGACGCGCTGGTAGGTCGCGGCGTAGGTGCGGTCGCCGATGCCGAGCACCGCGTACTCGACCCCGTCGGCCCGGAGCTCCTCGGACTCCTGGAGCCGGCGGACGAAGGCGGCCGCGTCGTCGGTCGGCTGGCCGTTGTACGAGGCGGCGGTGATCACCACCGGCCGGTCGGTGGGCAGTCCGTCCGCGTACGCGTCCAGCGGGGCGACCTCGGTCTCGCAGCCGAGCTCGGCGGCGGCCTCCGCGAGCTGCCGGCCGAACTCCCGGCTGGCACCGTAGTTCGAGCCGTGCAGGAACAGCAGCCCGGTCCCCCGGCGGACCCGGCCGGGGCGCTCGGCGGCCGGGCCGGTCCGCCGGTCGAGGGCGGCTCCCCCGGCGGCCGGCGCTCCGACGGGGACGGGCTCGCGCCGGGCGAGGCCGAGGGTGAACCCGTCGGGCTTGATGGTGAGCGTCTGCTTGATCGTCAGCTGGTAGTCGGCGTGGTCGATCAGCCGGTACCGGTGGACCAGCATGCCCAGCAGCATGGTCGCCTCGTGCAGCGCGAACTGCCGCCCGATGCAGGCGCGTTCGCCGGTTCCGAAGGGCTTGAAGGCGTGCGGGGAGCGGGCCTGCTCGCGCTCCGGGTCGAACCGGGAAGGGTCGAACAGCTCCGGGTTGTCGCCCCAGGCCGGGTCACGGTGCAGCATCGGCGTGTGGACGAAGACGGTCTGCCCGGCGCGCAGCGGGATCCGGCCGCCGAGCAGGGTGTCCTCGCGCGCCTCCCGGCTGAACGCGGGCGCCGTCGGCCACAGCCGCAGCGCCTCGTTGAGCACCTGGCGGGTGTGGCGCAGCCGTCCGACGTCCTCGTACGAGGGCTCCGGGTCGGCCTGGGCGCCCCAGAGCCCGTCCACCTCCCGCTGCACCTCCCGCAGCACGGCCGGGTGCTTGGCCAGGTAGTAGAGCGCGAAGGAGAGCGCGCCCGAGGTGGTCTCGTGGCCGGCGATCAGGAAGGTGATCACCTGGTTGCGGATGTTCTCCGCGTCCAGCCGGCTGCCGTCGGAGGGGCGCACCGCCCCGAGCATCAGGCCGAGCAGGTCCTCCGCCGGGCCCTGGACGCCCTCGCCGGCGCGGGCGGCGATCACCTCGTCGACCACGGCGGCCAGGTAGTCGGCGTCGGCCCGGAAGGCCTCGTCGCTCGCGCCGTGGTGGGCCTCCGGGTCGCGGGTGAGCTTGACCATCGCCCAGTTCAGGCAGCGCACCATGGCCTCGACGAAGGGGTGCGGCTCGTCCCGCTCGAAGGAGCCGAAGTCGAAGCCGAAGCCGGCCAGTCCGATGGTGTCCAGGGTCATCCGGGTCATGTCGCCGGGCACGTCCACCGGCAGTCCGGCGGCCTGCCGCCGGTCCCAGGAGTCGACCAGCCGACGGGCCACCCGCAGCATCACCGGGTGGTAGGTGCGCATCGAGCCGAGCGCGAAGGCGGGCATCAGGATGTCGTGCGCCCGGGCCCAGTTGGGCTCGTCGTTGTAGGCGGTGAACAGGCCGTCGCCGGTGAACCGGCGGACGTTCACCAGGCCCGGGCCGATCGACTTGGTGAACCGGGTCTCGTCGGCCAGTTCCTCGACCAGCTCCAGTCCGCTGACGACCAGGGCGTCGTGGCCGTGCAGCCGCTGGACGAACGCCGGGCCGTGCGCTCTGGCCAGTTCCATGGTCCGTAGCATCGGGGCGGCGACCGGCGGCGCCGACGAGATGTCCACCAGGGGGACGGTCGGGCTCTCGCCCTCGGTCGTGTTCTCCACCGTCTCGGTCATCGTGGTCCCTCCCACAGCGGCACAGTTCGGATGTTTCCACTGTGCGCCCACCCGGCGGGGGGTCGAGCGGCGATCACTACATGATTGTGTAGTAGCCGGAGCGTCCGCGGACTTGCCGACGCATCGTCAGCTCCGGTGCGCGCGGGCGCCACGGGGAGGAGGAGCGTACATGCGAACGACCGAGGGGTGCCCCGGGCCCGCGCCGGGCAGTCGGCCCGACGCGGCGGTGATCTGGCGCAATCGGGCGCTGCGGCTGCTGGACCACGTGCAGCTGCCCATCGCGGTGTGCGAGTTCGGCGGCCGCATCCTGATAGTCAACCGTGCGATGGCGGCCGAGTTCGGTGTGCTGCCGGGGCAGTTGCAGGATCGCAGGATCCTGGAGTTCTTCACCCTCGGGGACCGCGCGACGCTCCAGACGCTCACCGAGGCCGTCCGGCTGCACCGCCGTTCGCGGTATCCGGCCAGGGTCTCCTGGACGCCGGTCGACGGCCGCGAACGGCACGGCGAGATGGCCGTCGAGCTGGTCGCCGACACCCCGGAGCAGACCCCGAGCCTGCTGCTCTCGCTGGGGGCCGCGGAGCCCCCCGGCCCCGCGGGCGAGGCCCCGGCGGGCGGCCCGCGGGCCGAGGTCAGCCCGGTCGAGGCCCGCATCCTGGCCGCGGCGGCCCGGGGTGACACCACCGCGCAGATCGCCCGGGAGATCGGCGTCACCACGGACGGGGTCAACTACCACCTGGCCCGGCTCTCCCGCCGCTGGCGCGTGCCCAACCGCACCGCCCTGGTCGCCCGCGCCTACGCCACCGGTGTGCTGGCCGCGGGCGTCTGGCCGCCGCGGCCGGCGTGACGCGACCGGCTCAGGACCGGACGGCCTCGATGAAGGACGTCCCGATGGTCGGGTCCGGAAGCGGGCGCCCGTAGACCTCGCCGAGGTGGACCAGGGTGATGACCTCGGCCTTCCAGCCGTGTTCGTCGAGCCACCGGCTGGTGCCCGGGCCGAGCCCGCCCCGCCACAGCGCGATCATCTCGGCGAGGGCCGGGTCGGCCGGTGTCCGGCTGAGGTCCCGGCCCTGCTCCAGCAGCAGCCGGCTGCCCGGGGCGGCCAGGGCGGCCACCGAGGCGAGCAGGGCGGCCGCCTCCTCGGCGGTGAGGTAGACCAGCAGTCCCTCCGCCAGCCAGGTCGAGGGCCGCGCCGGGTCGAACCCGGCCTCGACCAGCCGGTCGGTCCAGCCCGGGTCCACCAGGTCGGCGGGCAGGGCGGTGCGCTCGGCGCGCGGCACGGCGCCGAGCCCCTCCAGCACCCGTTCCTTGAACTCCAGCACCGGGCCCAGGTCCAGTTCGAACACCCGGGTGCCGGACGGCCAGTCCAGCCGGTGGGCCCGGGCGTCCAGGCCCGCCGCCAGCACGACCACCTGGTCGGCGCCGGCGGCGAGCAGCCGGTCGTCGTAGAAGCGGGTGCGCAGGATGCCGTGCGCCATCAGGATCTTGCCGAGCCTGCTGGGCTGGCCGGAGGGGGCCAACGGCAGACCGGCGGCGGTGACGAACGCGGCGGCGTACGGGTCGACGAACAGCGCGTCGGGGCGGGAGCTCTCGTAGGCCCGCACCCGGGCGACGGCCAGGGCGGTGCGGGAGACCGGGCTGAGTGATTCGGAGGTCGTCATGCCAGGCAACTTACATCGGTACCGATTGATCGGTAAAGATGTACCATTCGGCCATGGACGGCGTGCAACTCCTCAGACTCGGCAAGCGGTTGACCGAACTCGGCCGCGAGCTGATCATCGCCCCGGCGTCCCAGCAGCTCACCCCCGCGGAGATCGCCGTGATCGCGGACGTGTTCCGCCACCCCGCCGCTTCCGCCCAAGAGGTCCGGGTCCGGACCGGCTTCGCCCAGAGCCACGTCTCGGTCTCCGTCGCCCGGCTGCGCGAGCAGGGCCTGCTCGAAGCCGCCCCCGACCCCGACGACGGGCGGCGCACCCTGCTGACCGTCTCCGAGCGGGCCCGGCAGGCCATCCACAGCCACGTCGCCGAGCCCGCCGAGCCGGTCATCGCCAAGGCCGTACCGGACCCGGAGCAGGCGCGCCGGGTCACCGAACTGCTCGACGAGCTGGCCGTCCTGCTGCTGCCCTGACCCCGCCTCGGGCGCCCTCGGAACCGGCCCGCCCGATTTCCACAAGTCGGTGACAAACCGCTCCGGCCACTCCCCCCGCCCCGCCGCCCCCTGCCATCATCCAGGCTGAACACCCCGTAAAGCGCCCAGGGTTGGCCGAAGGAGTGCGATGGACGCGCGGAGCGACACCGATGAGTGAACAGCACGACGCCCCGGGCCCGAGGGACGCGACCCCCGCCCCCGAGACTCCCGCCCCTGAGGCCCCGGCCCCGATACCCCGGCGCTCCGGCACCCGGTCCGCCCTCCGGGCCGTCGTCTCGGCCGCTCTCACACTCGTCCGGGTCCTGGCCGTGGTCGCCGGCCTGTCCGTCGTCGTCCTCGGCTTCCTCCGGTTCGACGACGCCTACGACGAGGCGGTCGCCCACCGCGGCGCCCCGTCCTGCGGCGCCACCGTCACCACCGGCTGCACCCGGCAGGAGACCGGCAGGGTCATCACGATGCACGCCGACGAGAACTCCGATTCCGCCACCTACGAGCTGACCGTCTCCCGCGAGACCGCGCCCACCATCACCTACCACGTGAGCGAGGGCCTCTACCACAGCGAGGAGATCGGCGGCGAGGTCCAACTGACGCTCTGGCAGGGCCGCGTGGTCGCGCTCTCCCACCGGGGCCACCGCTCCGACAACCTGAGCTACCCCTGGGTCACCTCCCTCGCCGTGGGCTGCCTGGTCGGCGCGGGCACCGTGCTCGGCGTCTACGGCGCGCTCGGACGCCGGCTCACCGGCCGGGCGGTCCCGCTCCTCGCCCTCCCCGTCTTCGCCCTCCTCACCCTCCCGGTCGGCGCCTTCCTGCTCGCCCTCGGCTGGCACTACGCCGTCGTCCTGGCCGTCGCGGTCTTCGGCTGGCTGCTCCTGACCACCATCGCCGTCGGGGTGTCCTGGGACGATCCGATCTGACGGCGGGCGGCCCGCCCTGACCTCGGGGCCCCTTCAACCCACGGCCCCGTCCGGTTCCCCGTCCGTACCGGCCGCCCTGCCGCGCTTCCGCGCCGGGGACCCGGGGAAAGCGACGGCGGGAACCCGGGAGTGCGCCCGGAACCGCGGCAGCCTGTGAGCCGGAGTCACAGGATCACCGCCTGTCTGGCTGGGCGTCGGGCCGGTCCGCAGGATGGCGGCATCGGACTTCCTGTCAGCCTTCGCGGCCGCGAGGCCCTCCCCCGTCCGAGGGCCCGGCGCCCACCGTCCGATGGCCCGGCCGCGCCCTGGTACGAGAAAGTGGTACTTCGCCGTGAGCAGCATCTCCGACCCGCCCGCGCCCGACCGGACCGAGGACGTCCCGCCGCTGGACGCGTCGGCGCGGGGCTTCGACCGGTGGCGCTACGCCGGGGTCTTCCTCCTCCTGTTCCTGTTCGGCACCGAGACCTTCCTGGTGTCGCCGCTGCTGCCGACCATCGCGGACTCGATCCACACCACCGAGGCGGCCGCCGCCTCCAGCGTCACCGCCTACGTGCTGGTGTACGCCGTCGCGGCGCCCTTCCTCGGCCTGCTGAGCGACCGGCTGGGCCGCCGCCGCACACTCGTCGCGGGCAGCCTGCTGTTCGTGCTGTCCAACGCGGCGGCGGCGCTGTCCACCGGGCTGACCCTGCTGGTGGTCTCCCGCGCGGTGGCCGGGCTGGCGGCGGCCGCGGCCGGGCCGGCGATCTGGGCGCACATCGCCGAGACCGCGCCCGACGCGGTGCGCGGGCGGGCGCTGGGCCTCGGCATGGCGCTGTTCTCCTGCGGCCAGGTGATCGGGGTGCCGCTCGGCGCCTTCCTGGCCGGGCTGGCGGGCTGGCGCTCGGCGTTCTGGGCGCTGGCCGTCGGCACCGCCGCCGCCGTGCCGCTGCTGCTGCGCCAGGTCCGGGCCCGTAGCGCCGAACCGGCCGCGGCGCGGGTGGGGGCCGTCCGGGCGATCCTGGCGGGCTGGGCCGATCCCACGCTGCGCCGCGCCCTGCTCGTCAACACCGTCTTCAACGCCGCCAACCTCGGCGCCTACACCTTTCTGGGCGCGGTGCTGGTGCAGCGCTTCGACCTCTCGGTGCAGGCGCTCGGCCTGGTCGGCGTGCTGGTCGGCGCCGGCAGCATCGCCGGCTCCCTGGCGGGCGGGCGGCTGGGCGACCGGGCCAGGACGGCGGGGCGCTCGGACCTGCCGCTGCTGCCGCTGTGGGGCGTGCTGCTCGCGGTGGGCGTGGCGCTGGCGGCCGAGGGGCCGGGTCTGGTGCTCGCCCTGGCCGGGGTGACCCTGTGGTTCGTGGCCTCCGGCGGCTTCGTGACGGACCAGCAGACGCTGGCCGGCACCATCGCCCCCGAGCTGCGCGCGACCTCCAGCGCCTGGCTGACCTCGACCATGTACGCGGGCACCGGGCTCGGCGCCTGGGCGGTGGGCTCGTTCGGGGACGTCGTGGACGGCACCCTGCTGATCGGCACCGGGCTCGCGGTGGCGGCCGCGCTCGGCGCCCTGGTGGTCAGCCTGGGGCTGCGCCGGGCCGCCGAGCGCACGGTGGCCCGATAGCCGGGTCAGCCGACCCGGCGCCCCTCCTCCACGCCGCCGACCGCGCGCAACGGATGCTCGACCAGTTCGGTCATCCGCGCCCGGTCGGCGGCGTCGGCCGGGGTGAACAGCAGCACCGTCGCGGAGGGGTCGTCCACCGGGTGGAAGGACGACAGCGTCAGCCGGACCGGGCCGAGCCCGGCCGGCTCGACGGTGACGGTACGGACGGTCAGCTCCGCCACCGAGTGGCACCCCCACCAGTGGCGGAGCTCCGGCGCGTCCGCGTCCAGGTGGCGGTAGACCTCGCCGGTGCGGGGCTCGGCCAGGGCGGGCCCCGCCTGGGCGCGGAAGTGCTGGAAGACGTTCATGGCGAGCGGTTCCCAGTCCCGCAGCACCGCGCGCACCCGCCGGTCGGCGGCCATCACCCACATCAGGTTGCGGCGGTCGGCGGGCAGCACCTCGGGGGCGCCCCAGAGCGCCGCCCAGGCGGCGTTCCAGCCGCGCAGGTCGAAGTGGCGGTCCAGCAGGACGGCCGGGCTGGTGGGCCAGGAGTCGAGGACCGGCCGGATGGCCTCGGCGATCCGGTCGGTGCCCGCCGGGCCGACGGCCGGGGCGGGCTCGTGGAAGCCGGCCAGCCGCAGCGCGTGCCGCAGGCCCGCGTCGTCCAGTCGCAGCACCCGGGCGATCGCCTCCAGCACCTGCCGGGAGGCGGCGACCCGCCCCTGCTCGACCCAGGTGTACCAGGCGAGGCCGACCCCGGAGAGCGAGGCGACCTCCTCGCGGCGCAGCCCGGGGGTGCGGCGGCGGGTGGTCGCGGTGAGGCCGACGTCGGCGGGCTTGAGGAGTTCTCGGTGGGCGCGCAGGAAGGCGCCGAGTTCCCGTCCGGCGGGGTGGGTTGACACGGTGGGGCTCCTCGGCCGTGATCGGTGCGGTGGTTCGGTGGCTGCCCCCAGCGTAGGGGCAGCCCGCCGCTCGTCCCAGGGATGAGCGGCGGGCTACACACGCTGTTAACGGGACGTCAGCGTCCAGAGCCGCACGGGCATGTGGCTGACGTGTCCGCGCTCGGTCTGCCGGCGCCAGGCGCTCTCGCCGACGGCGCGGAAGAACGCGGCCCGCCGCTCGGCCGGCACCAGGCGGCTGTAGTAGTCGCCGAAGGTGGCGGCGTGGAAGTGCTCGTACTGCGCGGCGCCGTCGACGGTGACGACGGCGTCGCGCTCCAGGTGGCCCGCCACCCGCAGGTGCCGGCCGATCACCTCGGCGAGGTCCTCGACGGTCCTGGTGCGGGTCGCGATCGGCAGCACGTCCGCGCGGGCGAGGAGGCCGGGCACCTCCTCGTACGGGGTGCCGAGGGCGACCAGGGCGTCCCGGACCAGTTCGTCCTCGCCGCCGAGGCCGTGGGCGTCCCTGGCGGGGTGGTAGGTGGTCAGCAGGAAGCTGCCGCCGGGGGCGAGGTGGGCGGCGGCCCAGGCGAAGATCCGCTCCTCCCACGGGTACAGCCAGTGCAGCACCGAGGTCTGGGTGATCACGTCGGCCCGCAGCGGCAGCGGCTCGGGCGCGGTGAGGTCGGCCGGGTGCAGGGAGACCCGCTCGCCGTACGGCTGGAGCCGGACGGCGGCCTCGGCGAGGCGGTGCTCGGAGCGCTCCAGGCCGACGGCGTGCCGCAGGGTGGGGAACCGCTCCAGGGCGGCCTGGAGCAGCTGGCCGATGCCGCTGCCGAGGTCGATCAGGGTCCCGGGTTCGCCGGTGACCTGGTCGAGTGCCCAGTCGCGGTCCTGGACCTGGCGCAGCCGGCTGGCGTCGGCGTACCCGGCGAGGGTACTGGCCTGGATCTCCACGGCGGAGGCGGCGGTCACTTCTGGTTCTCCTCGGCGTCGGCGGGCCGGTCCACCAGGCGCAGCAGGCGCTCGCGGGCCCCGCTCTGGTCGTACCGCTTGAAGATGTTGATCCGGTTGCGCGCGAGGTCGCCCCGGTGCACGTACTCGTAGAGGTCCTGGCGCTGGCCGAAGCCGTCGCCGGTGAGCTCCCAGGCGATCCGGAACAGCCGGGACTTGCGCTCGGCGTCGATGTCGCGGCCGCGCATGTAGCGGTCCAGGTGCGGGCGCAGCCGGGGGTTGGCCAGGTCGGCGGCGGTGGGCTGGATGAGCAGCCCCGAGGCGCCGATCCGGCGGACGATCTCGACGGCGCTGCCGGCCACCTCGGCGGACCAGACCCGGGAGGCGGCGGTGTCGCCGGGGGCGAACAGGCCGCCGTCGGTCAGGGCGCCGCGGGTCTCGGCGGCGTCCAGGAAGTACTCGGTCAGCTCGGCGTACCCGGCGAGGCGTCCGAGGTCCTCCTGGATGTTGCGGAAGCCGTCCACCCCGATCGACTCGGCGACGAGGGTGGCGGTGGCGAGCAGTGTGCGCAGCCGCTCGCGGTAGCGGATGTGGCCGACGTAGGCGCTCCAGGCGTTGATCCGGCCGAGGCCGAGCCGGGCGAGGGCGGCGTCGCGCAGCAGGAAGACGCGTTCCCAGGGCACCAGGACGTCGTCGAAGAAGAGCATCGCGTCCTGCTCGTCGTAACGCGCGCCGAGCGGGTGGGCATGGCCCCAGGGGGCGCTGCCGAGCGGCTCGCGGGCGAGCGTGACCAGTCCGGGGGTGTTGAGCGGCAGGGCGAACCAGGTCACGAACTGCTCGCCGCGGCCCTCGGTGAAGGAGGCGGAGAGGTAGACCAGCACCTCGTGGGCGAGCGGGGCGAGGGTGGTGAGCTGCTTGGCGCCGCGCACCACGATGCCCCGGTCGTTCTCCTCGATGACGCGCAGGGCGAGGTCAGGGTCGTCCAGCGGGTTGGCGGAGCGGTCGATCTGCGGGTCGCCGAGGGCGTGCGAGAGGACCAGGTCGTTGGTGGCGCAGTGGCGGTACCAGGCCTCGGCGTTGGCGCCGAAGCGCGGGTCGGCTCCGGCCAGCCGGTGCCGGAAGTCGTAGACGCCGACGGCTATCGAGGCCATGAAGGCGGGCGAGCGGCCCTGCTGGCCGAGGGCTTCGGCGTGCCAGAACTCGGCGCTGCGGCGCTGGAGGCGCAGGTCGTCGAGGGTGTGCGGGGGCTGGTAGGCGCGGGCCAGCCGCAGGCCGCTGTCCGGGTCCTGCCAGGTGAGCAGGTCGCGGTGGTCGGGGTCGTGCTGGAGGTCGAGCAGGCGGGCCAGTTCGTCGACGGCCGGGCTGAACGCGGGGTGGTCGGCGGGGTTCGCGATCCGCCGGCCGTCGAGGTAGAGCTCGCGTCCGTCGTCGAGTTCGGCCCGGTAGCGGTCGCCGGTCAGCAGGCCTCGGGCGGTGGCGGGCGCGCCGCGACCGGTGGCGGTGTCCAACAGTGTCATGCGCCAACTCCGGTGGTGGTGAGGGGTGTCGGGGCCAGTGCGCGGTACTGGCCGTCGTGGTAGAGCAGGGGTGTGCCGGTGCCGCGGGCCGCGGCGGCGACCCGGCCGACCAGGATGGTGTGGTCCCCGCCGGGCAGGGCCGCGTGCAGCCGGCAGTCGAACCAGGCCAGGGCATCCTCGACGAGCGGGGAGCCGGTGGCGGCGGTGCGGGTCGGCAGGGCGGCGAAGGCGCCGGGCGCGCGCCCGGCCCCGGGGGCGGCGAACCGCCGGGCCAGGTCCTCCTGGTGGGCCGTCAGGACGGACAGGCCGAAGCGTCCGGCGGCCCGGACGGCGGCCACCAGCGGGCTGCGCCCGCCGATCGCGACGGTGACCAGCGGCGGGTCGAGGGAGAGGGTGCTGAAGGAGGAGACGGTCTTGGCGAAGACCTCCTCGCCCGCCCGGGTGGTGACCAGGGCGACCCCGCTGGTCCAGCCGCGGGAGGCGGCCCGGAAGTCGTCCGCGCTCGCCTGCGCGTCGGGGGTGGCCTGGGTGTCGGGCAGGGCCGGTGCGGCGCCGCTCATCGCAGCCCCACCCGGTAGGCGCGCAGCCACTCGTCGACCTGGACCAGGTGGTCGAGGCCGCCGACCGGGTTCGGCGCGGTGCGCGGGCTGGGCAGCGGGCGGCCCTCGGCGAGCAGCCGGCGGACCAGCTCGCGGTCCACCAGTTCGAAGACCGGGGCGTTCGGGTCGGCCAGCAGCTCGTGGGCCCGCGCGGTCAGCACCTCGGTGTAGCGGACGGCGGGGGTGGACGGGTAGCCGCTCTTGGGCCGGTCGGTGACCTGCGGCGGGAGGAGGTCCCGGACGGCGTCGCGGAGCAGCCCCTTGGCCCGTCCGTCCGGCGCCTTGAGCGCCCAGGGGACGTTCCACAGGTACTCCACCAGGCGGTGGTCGCAGAACGGCACCCGTACCTCCAGTCCGACCGACATGGACACCCGGTCCACCCGGTCCAGCAGCGGGGGCAGCCAGCGGGTGATCGCCAGGTGGAAGACCTCGCGCACCCGCGCGTCGGCGGCCGACTCGCCGGGCAGGCGCGGCACTTCGCCGAGCGAGCGGTGGTACGCGGCGGCGGTGTACTCCTCGGGGCGCACCTCGGCCCGGACGTCCGGGCGCAGCAGGTCCGCCGGGGTGGCCCGGCCGTGCAGCCAGGGGAAGGTCGGGGCGGCGAGGGCCTGGGCGTCGTGGAAGTACGGGTAGCCGCCGAAGATCTCGTCGGCGGCCTCGCCGGACAGCGCGACGGTGGAGCGCCGCCGCACCTCGCGGAAGAGCAGGTGCAGGGAGGCGTCCATCTCGCCCCATCCGGGGCGGTCGCGGGCGCGCAGGACGGCGTCCCGGGCGTCCAGCAGGTCGTCGTCGGGCACCAGGACGGTGGTGTGCAGGGTGCCGATGTGCTCGGCGGCGGCCGCCACGTAGGGGGCGTCGCGGGTGGTGCGCCAGGCGTCCGGGGTGCGCTCGGCGCTGCCGGGGAAGTCGACCGAGAAGCTGGTGACCTTCCCCTGGCCGGCCCGTTCCCGGGCGGCGGCGGCCAGGGCGGTGACGGCGCTGGAGTCGACGCCGCCGGAGAGCAGGGTGCACAGCGGCACGTCGCTGATCAGCTGGCGTTCGACGGCGTCGGCGAGCAGTTCCCGGACGGTGCGCCGGGTGGTCGCGGCGTCGTCCCGGTGCTCGGCGGACTCCAGCCGCCAGTACCGGACATCCCGGGTGGCGGCGCGGCCGACGACCAGCAGGTGGCCGGGCCGGACCTCGTGGAGGCCGCGGAAGATCCCGTGGCCGGCGCTCGGCGCGGCGGGCAGCGCGAACAGTTCGGCGATGCCCTCGGTGTCCAGTTCGGCGCGGAACAGCGGGTTGGCGAGCACGGCCTTCGGCTCGGAGCCGAACAGCACGCCGCTGCGGTGGGCGTGCCAGTAGAGCGGCTTGATGCCCAGGTGGTCGCGCACCAGCAGCAGTTCCTCGCGCCGGGCGTCCCACAGGGCGTAGGCGAAGATGCCGTTGAACCTGGTGGGTGCGGACCTGCCCCACTGGAGGTGTGCGCGCAGCACCACCTCGGTGTCCGAGCGGGTGCGGAAGGTGTGGCCGAGGGCCTCCAGTTCGGTGCGCAGCTCGCGGTGGTTGTAGAGCTCGCCGTTGTAGCCGAGGACGGCCGCGGGGTCGGTTCCGGGGCGGTCGGCGAGCGGCTGGACGCCGCCGTCGAGGTCGATCACGGAGAGCCGGCGGTGGCCGAGGGCGGCGTGCCGGGAGAGCCAGACGCCGTCGGCGTCCGGGCCGCGGCAGGCCAGGGTGGCGGTCATCTCCCGGACGGTCCCGGCCTGGTGGAGCAGGTCGGTGTCCCAGTCGATCCAGCCGGTGATGCCGCACATGTCAGGACTCCCCGGGTTCGTCGGTGGCGGTGGCCGCGGCCGGGCCGGGCGCGGCGCTGGACTCCCAGCGGCAGCCGTGGCCGGTCGGGCCCTGGGTCAGGCGGTGCGCGGGCCGGTAGCCCTTGGCGCGGATGTTGGCGGACAGCGCCTCGGTGCAGTAGGTGCAGGGCGAGGCGAGGGTCAGCCGGACGCCCGAGCGGCGGGCCTTCTCGCGGTAGTCCCAGATCGCGCAGTGCGTGATGGTGAGCGCCGCGTACTCCGGGCCGGATGCCGATTCCTCGTCGAACTCGTAGTCCGAGCCGTACAGTTCGGCCTGCCGGGCGATCCGGTGGATCGGGTCGGCGGCGCCCCGGCCGTGGTCGGGCTCGACCTCGCGGTGCACCTCGGCGTTGGAGCGGGCCCAGTCGGCGAGCACCTTCTCGCCGTGGCGCAGCACGAGGAACCGCTCCATCAGCGCCTGGTCGCGGAAGAACACCCGCTGCCACTCGACGGCCGGGGCGTCCGGCTCGGGCAGGTCGGCGAACAGCTCGGACTGGAGGACGAACCAGTCGGTGAGGTGCAGTTCGTCGCCGCGCGACACCAGGTACCGGGTCAGGCCCGCCTCGGCCTCGTGCAGCCGCTGCCGCCAGAGCGCGGACCGCTCGGCGTCCGACATCGCGCGGTACGGGGACCTCGGCTGCGCCGGGCCCGGGGCCGGTCGGCTCCCGGCGGCCAGCACCGCCGTGCGCGTGCCGGGGTCGGTCGGAGCGCCGGCCCTGTCGGACACACCCCCCATCGGGTCATCTCCCTTCGGCTGAACGGCCCGTGGGACCGTCGTGTCGTCGTCGTACCGCCACGCTACGAACCGGGCCGAGGGGCCCGGTAGCCCCGAAAGGCGCCGGTCAGGGCGCCGATCGTCGCCGTGCGGATGCTCCGAAGGTCGCCCTGCGCCGGGCGGCCGGTGGAACGGCCCCGGGCCTGCCCGCGGGCACGACGAAGGGCGGGCCCCGCGTCCTGCGGGACCCGCCCTGGGGGCGGTGCGTCGGGCCGTGCCGGATCCGGAGGGGAGGACCTACCCGGCGAGCCCGTGCCGGTGGGCGTAGAGCGCGGCACGCAGCCGGTCGGGCTGCCCGATCTTGCGCATCGCCTGGGTGAGGTGCTTCTTGACGGTGGCCTCGGCCAGCGCGAGTTCGCGCCCGATCTCGGCGTTGCTCAGCCCCTGGCCGAGCTTGACCAGCACCTCCCGCTCGCGCCCGGTCAGCCCGGCCTGCTGCGGCGGCGGCTCGCCGAGGTGCCGGGCGGGGGCCGCCGCGTGGATCCGGGCGGGCGGCGGGGCCGGCAGGAACACCGAGCCACCGGCCGCCGCGAGCTGGACGGCACCGATGATCCGCTCGCCGGCCAGGTCGAGCGGGAAGCACCCGCCGGCTCCGGCCAGCAGCATCCGGCTCGCCTCCGCGGTCGACTCGGCCCGCCGCAGCAGCAGCACCCGGGCGCCGGGCGCCCCGTCGGGCCCGCGCAGCGCCACCACGGCCGCCAGGTCCTCCTCCAGGTCCGTGCCGCAGCCGAGCAGGATGACGTCCGGGGCGGTCCGGCGCACCGCGGCGACGGCGCGCAGCGGATCGCCGGTGGAGCCGACCACCGTCAGTCCGGGCGCGGTGGCCAGCACGCTGCGCAGCCCGGCGCTGGCCACCGAGTGCCGTTCGACCAGGAACACCCGGGCGGACGCGGTGCGGTCGCCTTCCCCGTCCACGCACATCGGGTGGCCGCAGGCGCAGTCGTCGTGGGCCCGGCCCGCGGGGGGCGGTGCTGGTTCGGCGAGCAGCTGGTGCCCGGCGATCAGGTCGAGCGGATTGTCGATCTCGGCCTGCGGCGGCGTCGGCGCGGTGGCCGGGGCGTCCCCCGGGCCGGTGCCGCCGCAGGCACCGCGGCGGCCGGGGTGCCGGCGGCCGCGCGGGCCGGCGAAGGTGGTCACTGTTGCCATCGGGCACCTCCGGTGACGGAGGCGGGGCGTCTGCGATCGGACATGGCGGTGCGGTCCCCCTAGTCGGCGGCCGTGTTCGGCCCCCTGGACGCGTGCTGCTGTGACGGGGATGCGCCGGGACGCGCACGGGCGTCGGGGCGGATCCGGGAGAGGAGGGAGGGAACGCCGACCGCGGCGGGTGTGGACCGGGGCGGTCAGCGCGTCGCGCGCGGTCGACAGGACTCGTCGAAACACCTGCGGTGCCACGAGCCGCCGATCCCGACCAGGGTGAAGTCGGTCCGCCGAATAGCCATGCCGCGAACCCTAGGTCCGGTCCCTTGTGCAGGTCAAGGACGGGACCGGGCCCCGGCGGCCCGGGCAGCGGCACTACGGCCACCGCGGATGCTGTGACCGGAAGTAACAGCATCAGGAGCTGACTGGCTGTCCGGGCCGTGTGTCCGCAACGCTCCTCCAAGTGGGCCGCCGCCGTCGCGGCGGTTCCCGGCGCACCCGTGACGGCCCCGCCCGATCACTCCGAATCCCCTGCCGCCAGGCCGAGATGACGCCCGGTCCCCCCTCCCGCCCCGTCCCGAAGGAGCAGCACAGCCATGCCCGCCCCGCCCCACCGGCCCGCCGCCGGCCCGCCCGGCGCCCCGCTCCGGAGGGCCGGCGGATGACCCGGTTCCTGCTGCGCCGGCTCCTGCTGGCCGTTCCCACGCTGCTGGGCGTCACCGCCGTCGTCTTCGCCACCGTCGCGCTCGTCCCCGGCGATCCGGTCACCGCCTTCCTCGGCCCGGGCGCGCCGCCGGAGGCCCGCGCGGAGCTGACCGAACGGCTCGGCCTGGACCAGCCGTTGCCCGTGCGCTACGCCGACTGGCTCGGCCGGGCACTCACCGGCGACCTCGGCACCTCCGTCTCGGGCCAGCGCCCCGTCACCGACCTGCTGTTCCCCGCGCTCGGCCAGACACTCACCCTGACCGCCGCCGCGTTCCTGCTGGTGCTGACCGGCGGGGTGGCCCTCGGCGCGCTCGGCGCGCTGCGCCCGCGCGGCCCCGGCGGGCGGATCTCCGGTGCCCTGTCCACCCTCGCGGTGTCCGCCCCGCAGTACTCGGTCGCCCTGCTGCTGATCGCCGTGTTCGCGGTCGGGCTGCGCTGGTTCCCGGCCGGCGGCACCCACGACGTGTTCGGCTCCGGCGGTCCCGCCGACCTGGCCCGGCACCTGGTGCTGCCGGCCGTCGCCGCCGCGCTCGTGCCGCTCGGGCTCACCGCCCGGGTGTTCCGGGCCGCGCTGGGCACCGTCCTGGCCGGCGAGCTCGCCGACTCGCTGCGCGCCCGCGGCCTGCGCCCGGCCGCCGTGCTGCGGCACTGCGTGCACAACGCCTCGCCCGCGCTGCTGACCATCGGCGGCCTGCAACTCACCTACCTGCTGGAGGGGGTGGTCTTCGTGGAGACCCTGTTCGCCTGGCCCGGCATCGGCCGGCTGCTGTACGACGCCCTCACCTCGCGCGACCTGCCGCTGGTGCAGGGCGGGGTGCTGGTGGTGGCGGTGGCGTTCGTCGGCGTCAACATCCTGGTGGACGCGACGCACGCGGCGATCGACCCGAGAGTGCGGGCCTGACATGACCTCACGCCCGTGGCTCGGCCGCAACCTCGGCCTGATCGTCCCCGCCGCCCTCGCCGCGCTGCTGCTCTTGCTCGCCCTCGCCGCCCCGCTGGTCGCCCCGTACGACCCGGCCGCCGGGCGGCTCGCGGACCGGCTGCTCGACCCGGGCAGCCCCGGCCACCCGCTCGGCACCGACGGGCAGGGCCGCGACCTGCTGAGCCGGCTGATCTGGGCCGGACGCGCCTCGCTCACCGGCGGGCTGGTGCCGGTCACCGTCGCCACCGCGGCCGGCACGCTGCTCGGCATCGCCGCCGGGCTCGGCGGCCCGGTCACCGAGCAGGCCCTGCTGCGCACGCTGGACGTGCTCTACGCCTTCCCCGGGGTGCTGCTGGCGATCGCCGTCGCCTCGCTGCTCACCCCCGGCCTGGGCGCGACCGTGCTCGCGCTGTCCGTGGTGCTCACCCCGGCGGTCGCCCGGGTCGCGTTCACCGAGACCCGGCGCATCCGCGGCTCCGAGTACCTGGAGGCCGCCCGGGTCAGCGGCGCCGGCTGGGGCGCGCTGGTGCTCCGGCAGGTCGCCCCCGTGGTGGCGCCGGTGGTGCTGGTGTACGCCTCCTCGCTGGTCGGGCTCGCCGTGGTGTACGCCGCCGGGCTGTCCTTCCTCGGGCTGGGCGTCGCACCGCCGGCCGCCGAGTGGGGCGCGATGCTGGACGAGCTGCGGCCCGCGCTGTTCACCCACCCCTGGGTGGCGGTGCTGCCCGCCCTGGTCATCCTCGCCGTGTCGGTCGTGTTCAACACCCTCGGCGAGGCGCTGCGCACCCGCGTCGGCGACACCGCCGCCCAGCTGCCGCACGCCACCCCGGCCACGGCGGGACGAGCCGCGAAGCGGGTGGAGCGATGAGCGCGCTGCTGGAGATCGACGGCCTGGCCGTCGAGTACCCCGGAGGCGTCCGGGCCGTCGACGGGGTCACCCTCACCCTGCGGGCCGGCGGCGCCCTGGTGCTGCTCGGCGAGTCCGGCAGCGGCAAGACCACCGTCGCCCGGACGGTGCTCGGCCTGCCCGGCCGCGGCGCCGCCGTCGACGGGGCCGTCCGCCTCGCCGGGACGGACCTGCGGGCCCTGGACGAGCGCGCGCTCTGCGACGTGCGCGGTCGGCGCGTCGGCTACGTGCCGCAGGACCCGAGCACCTCGCTCGACCCGCTGCGCCGGATCGGCGCCCAGCTCGCCGAGGTGCTGCGCCGGCACGGGATCGCCGACGGCCGCCGGGCCGCCCGCGCCGCCGTCCCGGGGCTGCTGGAGACCGCCGGCGTCCCCGACCCGGAGCGGGTCGCCCGGGCGTACCCGCACGAGCTCTCCGGCGGCCTGCGCCAGCGCGCCGCGATCGCCCTGGCGATCTGCTGCGGCCCGGAGCTGCTGATCGCCGACGAGCCGACGACGGCGCTGGACGCGCTGGTCCGCGGCCGGATCCTGGACCTGTTCGCCACCCTGCGCGCCGACTGCGGCATCGCGCTGCTGCTGGTCACCCACGACCTCGCGGTGGCCCGCCGGATCGGCGGCACGGTGGCCGTCATGCGGGGCGGGCGGATCGTCGAACTGGGCCCCGCCGAGCGGGTGCTCGGCGAGCCCGACCACGCCTTCACCGCCGCCCTGGTGGCCGCCGAACCGGGAGCCCGCCGATGAGCACCGATCCCCGCACCACGACCGACCGGCGGGCCGCGACCGACCGGCGGGCCGCGACCGACCGGCGGGCCGCGAAGGACCGGCACACCGCCCCGGAGGCCGGCCCGCCGCTGCTCGTCCTGGACGCCGTCGGCAAGCGCTACGGCGACCGCACCGCGCTGGACGGCGTCAGCCTCACCCTCGCGCCCGGCGAGACCCTCGGCCTGGTCGGCGAGTCCGGCTCCGGCAAGTCCACCCTGGCCCGCCTCGCCCTCGGGCTGCTCGCCCCCGACTCCGGCGAGGTCCGCTTCGACGGCCGCGACCCGTACCGGCTGCGCGGGCGCGCCGACCGCGCGCTGCGGGGCCGGCTCCAGTTCGTCCCGCAGCACCCGCGCGGCTCGCTCAATCCGAGCCTGCGGGCCGGGGAGGCGGTCGCCTTCGCACTGCGGCTGCACGGCACCCCGCGCGCCGAGCGCCCGGCGGCCGTCGCCCGGCTCTTCGCCCAGGTCGGGCTGGAGCCCGCGCTCGCCGCCCGCTACCCGCGCGAGCTGTCCGGCGGGCAGCTCCAGCGGGTGGCCGTCGCCCGGGCCCTGGCCACCGGGCCCGACCTGCTGGTCTGCGACGAGCCGACCTCCGCCCTGGACCGCGCCGTGCAGGCCCGGCTGCTCGACCTCCTCACCGACCTGCGCGAACGCACCGGCCTGGCCTACCTGTTCATCTCCCACGACCTCGCCGTGGTCCGCCACCTCGCCCACCGGGTGCTGGTGCTGCGGCACGGCCGGGTGGTCGAGCAGGGCCCGGCCGACCGCCTCTGGGACTCCCCCGAGCACCCGTACACCCGGGCCCTGCTCGAAGCCGCCACCGGCGCCGTCCGGTCCGCGCGCTGACGGCCGCCCCGCACTCCGTACCACCGAAGCACCACAGAAGCACCACCGAACCGACGAGGAATCACCATGACGCGCACCGCCCGCATCCGCTCCAGAGCCGTCGCCCTGCCGGCCGCCGTCGCCCTGCTGGGCGCGGCCGTCGGCTGTGCCGGGGCCGACGGCGGCACCGCCGGGGCGGGCGGCGACGGCCGCGGCGGGACCCTGGTGATCGGCGCCACCGGCAAGCTGCCCAACACCGACACCGTGATCGGCGGCGCCGGCTTCGAGGGCAAGCGGCTGGTCTCCTTCCAGCTCTACGAGGGCCTCACCCGCTACGAACTGCTCCAGGGCACCGACCGGCCGCCGGTGGTCACCGGCGCCCTCGCCACCGACTGGCAGGTCGCCGCCGACCGCCGGACCTGGACGTTCACCCTCCGCCAGGGCGTCAGATTCCAGGACGGCACCCCCTTCGACGCCGACGCCGTGGTGTTCAACCTGGCGCGCTACCTCGACAAGGGCAGCCCCGAGTACACCGACGCCCTCGGCGCCGCCGCCGCGGAGTACGCCGGCGACATCGCCTCCTACCGCAAGACCGACGCCGAGCACGTCGAACTCGTCACCAAGGAGCCCAACGGCCACTTCCCGGAGGACCTCGCCCACGTCCTGATCGCCAGCCCGACCGCCGTGCGCAGGACCGGGTCGGCAAACTTCGCCCAGCACCCGGTCGGCACCGGCCCGTTCTCCTTCGTCTCGCAGACCGAGGGCCAGCAGATCGAACTCGCCGCCAACAAGGACTACTGGCGCGGCGCCCCCAAGCTCGACCGGCTCGTGGTCAAGGCCCTCCCGGACGCCGCCGCCCGCACCGCCGCGCTGCGCTCCGGCGGCGTCAACTGGATCGAGTACCCGAACCCGGACGACATCGAGAGCCTCAGGTCCGACGGCGTCACCATCGCCACCAACAGCTACGACCACCTCTGGTACTGGATCCTGGACACCTCCAAGGCCCCCTGGGACAACCCCCTGGTGCGCCGGGCCGCCAACTACGCGATCGACCGCCAGGCCATCGCCGACAAGCTGCTGCACGGCACCGCCGACCCGGCCTACCAGGCCGCGCCCCGCGCCACCGGCGCCTACGACCCGGCCGGGGACGTCTACTCCCACGACCCGGCCAAGGCCCGGCAGCTGCTCGCCGAGGCCGGCGTCCCGAACGGCTTCAGCACCTCCGTCACGGTGCCCACCGGCGGCAGCGGCAACCTGCTGCCGGTGCCGATCGCCGAGGCGCTCCAGCGGGACCTCGCCGCCGTCGGCATCAAGGTCGAACTGCGCACCACCGACTGGACCACCCTGATCGGCGCCGAGGCCAAGGGGCAGGTGGCGCTCGGGTCCGACGCCATCGCCCAGTCCACCACGCTGTTCCAGTCCGAGGCGCTGCTGCCGCTGTTCATCGGCTCCAAGAGCCCGTTCTGGACGGGCCACTACGCCGACCCGCAGGTGGACGAGCTGCTCGCCTCCTCGGCCGCCGACCCCGACCAGGCCGCCCGGCAGGCCGGCTACCGCACGGCCCTCGCCCGCGTCACCCAGG
Source organism: Kitasatospora sp. NPDC056651 (assembly GCF_042792155.1). Taxonomy (NCBI): domain Bacteria; kingdom Bacillati; phylum Actinomycetota; class Actinomycetes; order Kitasatosporales; family Streptomycetaceae; genus Kitasatospora; species Kitasatospora sp. NPDC056651. The sequence continues at coordinate 31,539 of NZ_JBHTWX010000008.1, forward strand.
ACGCGCCGTGGCTGTTCGTCGTCAACGACCGCAACCCGCGGGCCCTCTCGCCGAAGGTCCACGGCCTCGTGCAGCCCCGGTCCTGGTTCCTCGACCTGACCACCGTCTGGGTCCGCTGAACAGCCACCCCGAACAGCCGGCCCCGAACACCGCCCCGCCCCCAGGGCGTGCCCGACACGCCCGAGCACTCCAGTGAAGGACACCCGCCCGATGACCACGCCACACCTGCCGCACCACCCCGCCGAGTCCCAGCCGCCCAAGTGGGGCATCACCCTCCCGCTGCCGGGCCTGACCATCGACCGGCACCGCTTCCTGGTCGAGCGCCTGCCCGACCTCGGCTACACCGACGTGTGGAGCGCCGAGGGCGGCGGCACCGACGCCTTCACCCCGCTGGCCGCCACCGCCGCGTGGTCCCCGTCGCTGCGGCTCGCCACCGGCATCGTCCCGGTGCACACCCGCGGCCCGGCGGTCCTCGCCCAGACCGCCGCGACGCTCGCCCAACTCGCCCCCGGCCGCGTCATGCTGGGCATCGGAGCCTCGGTGCCCGCCCACGTCACCGACATCAACGGCATCCCCTTCGACGAGCCGTTCAAGCGGACCCGCGACGTGCTGCGCTTCGTCACCCGGGCGCTGCGCGGCGAGTACGTCACGGGCGGGTTCGACACCTTCGACATCACCGGCTACCGGCTGCCGCACCCGCCGGCCGAGCCGGTCAAGGTGATCCTCGGCGCCCTGCGGCCCAACATGCTCCGGCTCGGCTTCAACGAGGGCGACGGCGCCATCACCAACCTGCTGTTCCCGCACGACGTCCCCAAGATCCTGGACACCGTCGGCCCGCAACCGCCCGGCAAGGAGCTGGTGGTGAAGGTCTTCGTCTGCCCCACCGAGGACACCGACTACGCCCACCGCGCCTCCCGGCCCTTCCTCGCCTGGATCCTCAACCGCGAGCCGTACCGGAAGTTCCACGAGTGGCTGGGCAACGGCGAGCTGCTCGCCGAGAGCCACCGCCGCTGGGCCGAGGGGGACCCGGAGGGCGCCCAGAAGGCCCTGCCGGACGAACTCGTCGACGGGCTCTTCGTCAGCGGCTCGCCCGAGGAGTGCCGCGAGCGCATCCTCGCCTACCACCGCCCCGGCGTCACCACCATCCAGCTGTACGTGTCCCTGCCGCCCGAGGTGTTCGTCAGCCGCGCCAAGCTGCTCGACACCCTGGCCCGGCTCGGCCCGGCCGCCCGCTGACCCGCCCCGCCACCATCCTCGCGAGGAGAATCCGTGCCCCTGGAGATCCGCGGCGGGGTCCGCGCGGCCCCCGTCCCCGGCGACACCCCGCAGGAGCGCCAGGCCCTGCGCTGGGCCCCGGACGGCCGCGACCGCACCGCCGACCCCGCGCACGTCGCCCGCACCGCGCGCGAGAACGAGGAGGACGGACTGGACAGCGCCCTGGTGGTGCAGTCCAGCTCGTGGCCCGACCCGTGGCTGGTCGCCTCCTGGGCGCTGGCCGCCACCAGCCGGCTGCGGATCGCCGTCGCCCACCGGGTCGGCACCACCGCGCCGACCGTCGCCGCCCGCTCCCTGGCCACCCTCGACCGCCTGTCCGGCGGACGGGCGGCGGCCCACGTCATCATCGGCTCCAGCGACCTCGACACGGCCCGCGACGGCGACCACCTCGACAAGGCCGAGCGCTACCGCCGGGCCGAGGAGTACCTCGACCTCTTCACCCGTTATCTGACGGCCGATCAGGACATCGACCACAAGGGGGAGTTCTACACGGTGGCCGCCGCCCGACCCGGTCTGCACCCGAGACCGGGCGGCGAGCTGCTGTCCTTCGGCGGCTCGTCCCCGCAGGGCCTCGACCTCGCGGCCCGCTACGCGGAGGTGTACGCCGTCAGCCCGCTGCCGCTGCCCGACACTCGGCGGCGGATCGCCCAGGTCCGCACCGCGGCCGCCGCCCACGGCCGGAGCCTGCGGATCTGGCGGCACCTCACCGTCGTCCTCGCCGACACCGACGAGGAGGCCCGCGACCGGGTCCGCCGGCTGCGCCGGGACGCCCTGCGGCTCACCTCCGGCGGCGCCGGAGGCCGCTGGCGCGAGGCCGTCCAGCTCGACCGCGACCGCGAGCGCGGCCGCTCCGACCCGGCCCACGGCGACGAACAGGTGGCCGCCTACGTCCGCCGCTCCCTCACCGCCGCCTACGTCGGCTCCCCGGCCTCCGTCGCGGCCCGGATCGGGCTGCTGCGCTCGGCGGGCGTGGACATCGTCCAACTCGACCTCCCGGTCGAGACCGACCACGACCGCGACCTGCGCCGGGCGCTCGTCCGCCACCTGCGCGCCGGCCACGGCACCCCGGCCGACCGCCGCGGCTGGTGAGCCGCCCGGCGACGCGCCGCCGCCCCGGGATCCCTCTCCCGGGGCGGCGGGGCGCGTGCCGTCAGCAGATCCGCGGCAGTTGCTCGCCGATCGGCAGGTCGACCACCCGGGTGCCGCCGAACCCGGTGCGGGCGACGACCATCCCCGGGTGCTCCCGGACGCACTCGCCGATCACCACCGCCTCCGCGCCGAGCGGGTGGGCGCGCATCGCCGCGAGGACGGCGTCCGCCGACCCGCGCGGGACGAAGGCGACCAGCCGGCCCTCGTTGGCGATGTACATCGGGTCCAGGCCCAGCACGGCGCACGCGTTGGCCACCGGCTCCGGCACGGGGACGGCACGCTCGCTGAGCACCACGCCCACCCCGGCCGCCACCGCGATCTCGTTGAGCGCCGCCGCCAGGCCTCCCCGGGTGGGGTCGCGCAGCACGTGCAGGTCGGCCGTGGCCGCGAGCATCGCCTCGACCAGCCCGCCGAGCGCCGCGCTGTCGCTGCGCACCTCGACCCCGAACTCCAGGCCCTCCCGGACGCTCATGATCGCCACCCCGTGCAGCCCGATCGGCCCGCTGACGACCACCACGTCCCCGGGAACGGCCCGTTGCGGCCGGATGTCCACCCCCGCCGGGATCAGCCCGATGCCGGCGGTGTTCAGGTAGACGCCGTCCCCGTGCCCGGCCTCGACCACCTTGGTGTCCCCGGTGGCCACCTCGACCCCGGCGGTACGGGCGGCGGCGCCCAGCGCCCGGGCCACCCGGTCCACCACCGCCATCTCCACCCCCTCCTCCAGGATGAAGCCACAGGACAGGTAGGCCGCCCGGGCCCCGCTCATGGCGAGGTCGTTGACGGTGCCGTTGACCGCGAGGTCCCCGATGCAGCCGCCGGGGAAGAACAGCGGCCGCACCACGTAGGAGTCGGTGGAGAAGGCGAGCCGGGCGCCGCCCAGCTCCAGCACCGCGGAGTCGCCGAGCCCGGCGAGCACCGGGCCGCCGAAGGCCGGCGCGAACAGGTTCTGCACCAGCTCGGCGGAGAGCGCCCCGCCGCCGCCGTGGCCCATCACCACCCGGGGGTGGTCGCGCAGCGGCAGCGGGCAGCTCCAACCGGAGAAGTCGGGCCGATCGTCGGGCAGTTGGGTGAGCAGCTCGGTGTCAGCCAACGCGACTCGCCTCCTGAGACTTCCGAGACTTCTGTGGCTCTTGTGGCTTTTGTGGCTCCTGGGATCCCCGCTGCTCCTCGAACCCGACGGACACGTCCGGCACGCCCAGCCGCCGGTACAGGTAGTACGCCGCGCACGCCCCCTCGCTGGACACCATCGTGGCGCCGAGCGGTGTGCGCGGTGTGCAGAGCGTGCCGAAGGCCTCGCACTGGTGGGGCTTGAGCAGCCCCTGGAGCACCTCGCCGCTGCGGCACTCGGCGGGCTCGCGGGTGGTGATCCCGGCGACGTCGAAGCGGTGCTCGGCGTCGTGGTCCCGGTAGCGCGGCGAGAGCCGCCAGCCGCTCAGCGGGATCACTCCGATGCCCCGCCAGGAGCGGTCGGCCACCTCGAACACGTCCTCCAGCACGGCCCGGGCCGCCGGGTTGCCCTCGGCCCGGACGGCCCGCGGGTAGGCGTTCTCGACGACGTGCTCCCCGCGTTCCAGCTGCCGTACGGTCCGCCGGATGCCCTCCAGGATGTCCAGCGGTTCGAAGCCGGTGACGACGATCGGCACCCGGTGGCGCTCCGCCAGCGCCGGGTACTCGGCGGTGCCCATCACGCTGCACACGTGCCCGGCCGCCAGGAAGCCCTGGACCCGGCAGTCCGGCGAGTCCATGATCGCGTCGATCGCGGGGGGCACCCGCACGTGCGAGACCAGCATGCTGAAGTTGCCCAGGCCCTGTTTCCTGGCCAGGTGGACGGCCATCGCGTTCGGCGGGGCGGTGGTCTCGAAGCCGATGCCGAAGAAGACGACCTCCCGGTCCGGGTTCTCCCGGGCGATGCGCAGCGCGTCGAGCGGCGAGTACACCACCCGGACGTCACCGCCCTCGCCGCGGACCCGGAACAGGTCCCGGTCGGTGCCGGGCACCCGCAGCATGTCCCCGAAGGAGCAGAAGATCACCCCCGGCCGGGCGGCGATCGCCAGCGCCCGGTCGATCATCTCCAGCGGGGTGACGCACACCGGGCAGCCCGGCCCATGGATCAACTCGACTTTGTCCGGCAGGAGTTGGTCGATGGCGTGCCGGATGATGCTGTGTGTCTGGCCGCCGCACACCTCCATCAGCGCCCACGGCCGGGTGACCGTCGCCCTGATGTCGGCGAGCAGCCCCGCGGCCAGCTCGGGGTTGCGGAACTCCTCCAGGTACTTCACGGCCCTGCCTCCTCCGCCTCATCGGCCCGCGACGCGGCTTCCCACGGGTCGCCGAACTCCTCCTGCAACAGACCGAGTTCCTCGAAGAGGGCGAGGGTGCGCCGGGCCGACTCCTCGTCCAGGCGCTGCAGCGCGAAGCCCACGTGGACGATCGCGTACTCACCCACCGCCAGATCGGGCAGGTACTCCAGGCACACGTCCTTGACCACGCCGCCGAAGTCCATCACCGCCATCCGGGCCCCGTCCCGCTCCCCGATCTCCGTCACCCTGCCGGGCACCGCCAGGCACATCCGCTCTCACTCCTCCCGGGTGGCCGACGACCGGGCGGCCACCATCAGCTGGCCGAGCGCCAGCCCTCCGTCGTTGGGCGGCACCCGGCGGTGCCGCAGCACGGTGAAGCCGTCCTCCCCGAGGCCGCTCGCGCAGGCCGAGGAGAGCAGCGCGTTCGCGAAGACCCCGCCGCTGAGCGCCACCACGGTGGTGCCGTGGCGGTCCCGGACGGCCGCGCAGATCCGCCGGACCAGATCGGCCACGGCGGCGTGGAAGCGTGCGGCGACCAGCCCGGCGGGGGCGCCGGCGGCCACCTCGGCCACCACGGAGGCCAGCACCGGCCCGGGGTCGGCGATCCAGCCGTCCGCCCCGGCCGACAGCCCGAACCGGTACCCCTCGGCCGGGCCGAACCCGCAGGCGGCCGCCTCCAGTTCGATCGCCGCCTGGGCCTCGTACCCGGCCCGCTGGCAGACCCCCGCGAGCGCGGACACCGCGTCGAACAGCCGGCCCATGCTGGACGTCGGCACGCAGTGCAGACCGCGTTCCAACTGCCGCCCCAGCACCCGAAGTTCCTCCTCGCCGCAGGCGTCCACCGGCGGCATCCCGGGAGTCCAGGGCAGCCCGGCGGCACGCAGGTGGGCGAGCGCCGTGCGGTACGGCCGCTCGACGGCCGCGTCGCCGCCCGGCAGCGGCACGTACCCGAGGTGGGCGAGGCGGCGGAACCGGTCGTAGTCGGCCAGCAGCACCTCGCCACCCCAGATCGCGCCGTCCTCGCCGTAGCCGGTGCCGTCGAAGGCCACCCCGAGCACCGGCCGGCCGCCGTCCAGGCCGTGTTCGGCCATCACGGCGGCGATGTGGGCGTGGTGGTGCTGCACCCGGTGCACCGGCCGGCCGGCGGCCGTCCGTTCGGCGTGCCGCAGCGAGCGGTAGCCGGGGTGCCGGTCGGCGACGAGGAGTTCGGGCCGCACCCCGCTGACCGTGCCGAGCTGCTCCACCGCGCGCCCGAAGGCCCGCAGGGTGGCCAGGTCGTCCATGTCGCCGATGTGACCGGACAGCCAGGCGTAGCCGCCCCGGGCCAGGGCGAAGGCGTTCTTCAGGTCCCCGCCGACGGCCAGCGCCGGGCGGACGGGCACCGGGAGCGGGAGCGGCAGCGGGGCGTAGCCGCGCGAGCGGCGCAGCGGCAGCTGCTCGCCGTCGACCACCCGCACCACCGAGTCCTCGCAGGGCACGTGGATCGGCCGGTCGTGGGTGAGCCAGCCGTCGACCAGCGGGGCGAGCCGCTCCAGCGCCTCCCGGTCCTCGGTGACGATCGGCTCGCCGGAGAGGTTGGCGCTGGTCATCACCAGCAGGTCCGACCCGGGGGCGGTGAGCAGCAGGTGGTGCAGCGGCGTGTACGGGAGCATCACCCCCAGGTCGGGACCGCCCGGGGCGACACCCTCGGGCACCGGCCGCCCGGTACGGCGGAGCAGGACGATCGGCCGGGCCGGGCCGGTGAGTAGCTCCCGCTCGACCGCCCCGAGCGGCAGCAGGCCCTCGACGGTGGCGAGGTCGCGGGCCATCAGGGCGAACGGCTTGTCGCCGCGCCGCTTGCGCCGGCGCAGCAGGGCGACGGCCGCGGGGTCGCGCGCGTCGCAGGCGAGGTGGTAACCGCCGATGCCCTTGACGGCGAGGACCGCGCCCTCGGCCAGCAGCCGACGGGCCCCGGCGAGGGCGTCCTCCCCGGCCAGTGCGGGGCGTCCGGGCACGGTCAGCCCGAGCGCGGGTCCGCAGGCGTGGCAGGCGATGGGCTGGGCGTGGAACCGGCGGTCGGCGGGGTCGGTGTACTCCCGGGCGCAGTCCGGGCACATCGGGAAGCCGGCCATGGTGGTGTTCGCCCGGTCGTACGGCAGGCCGGTCACGATGGTGTGCCGGGGGCCGCAGTTGACGCAGCTGATGAACGGGTGCCGGTGGCGCCGGTCGGCCGGGTCGGCGAGTTCGGCCAGGCAGTCGGCGCAGACGGCGGTGTCCGGCGGGATCAGGGTGGTGCGGGGCCCGCCGGGGCGGGACGCCACGATGCGGAAGCCGGTGGCGCCGGTGACGGCGAGCGGGGTGTGCTCCACCGCGTCCACCCGGGCGAGCGGCGGCGCGTCGCCGGCCACCCGCCGGCAGAAGGCGTCCAGGGCGTCCCGGCCGCCCTCGACCTCGACCAGGACGCCCTCGCCGGTGTTGGTGACGCTGCCGGCCAGTCCGAGTTCACCGGCCAGGGTGTGGACGAACGGCCGGAAGCCGACGCCCTGCACCAGGCCGCGGACGGCGACCCGCCGCCGCTCGTGCTCGATCGCCGGGTGACCGGCCGTCACGCGCGATCCCCGACCGCGGTGTGGCCGTGGTCGTGCCCATCGCCGTACCCGTGGTCGTGCTCGCGGTCGTGCCCGTGCTCGTGATCGTGATCCTCCCCGTCGTCGTGCCGGTGCGGCGCCGGGGCGGACATCACCGGCCGGTGCGGCTCCGCCCCGCCCAGCACCGCCAGCGCCCGGTCCAGCAGCGCCCCGACGCCCTCCCCCGTGCGGGCCGAGGTGTTCAGCACCTCCACCCCCGGGTTGACCCGCCGGACGTTGGCCAGGAACGCCGCCTCGTCGAACTCGGCCGCCGCCGCGAGGTCCGCCTTGGTCACCAGCACCAGATTGGCGAGCCCGAACGCCGTCGGGTACTTCAGCGGCTTGTCCTCCCCCTCGGTCACCGAGGCCAGCACCACCCGCAGCGTCTCGCCGAGGTCGTAGGAGGCCGGGCAGACCAGGTTGCCGACGTTCTCCACGAACAGCAGCCGGCAGTCCGCCGGCAGCCAGCCGTCCAGGTGCCCGGCGAGCATCCGCGCCTCCAGGTGGCAGAGCCCGTCGGTGAGCACCTGCTTCACCGGCGCGCCCGAACGGGCCAGGCGCCGGGCGTCGTTCTCGGTGGCGAGGTCGGCGGTCAGCGCGGCGACCGCCAGCCCGCGCCGCCGGGCCAGCCCCAACTCGGCCTCCAGCAAGGCGGTCTTGCCGCTGCCGGGGCTGGACAGCAGGTTCACCGCGACCGTCCCCCGCCCGGCCAGCGCCGCGCGCAGCCGGCGGGCGCTGTCGTCGTTGCGGGCGAGGACCGCCTGACGGAGGTCGACCGTGCGACACATCGGCATCAGCCTTTCTGTTCGGCCCGGACGCCGGGGCCGTCGGCCCACCGGACGTCGAGGATCTGCAACTCGCGCCCGGAGAGCAGCTCGACGCCGCCACCGCCGGAGCAGTTCGGGCAGCCGAGGTCCGGCGGCATGCCGACCGCCCACTCGACCGCGCAGGGGGCGCAGCGGGCCCGGGCGGCGACGGTCTCGGTGTCCAGCGCCGCGCCCGCCACCAGCGTTCCGGCGCAGGCGAGTTCAAAACAGAAGTCGAGCGCCTCGGGCACCACGCCGGCCAACTCGCCCACCCGCAGCCGGACCCGCGCCACCCCGGGGGCGCCGTGCTCGCGCGCCGCCGCGTCCACCTGCTCGACGACGGCTTCGGCGATCGACATCTCGTGCATGGGTCCCTTCCCGGGGCGGGCGGCAACGGGCCCCATTACAGGGCGCGGTGGCGGCGGCGGCCCGAAGCCGCGCCGCCACCCGGGGCGGGGCTGCACCGTTCGCAGCAATCGGCGGTTCACATCCGCGAGATCCGCAGGTACCGCCTGAGGTCCGGCAGGCTCTGCCAGACCGCCGCGCCGATCCCGGCCAGCAGGGCCGCGCAGATCAGTTTCCTCAGCATGCTGTTGTCTCCTTCTCCGGCTGCGCGGCCTCGTCCACGACCCGCAGGACCACTCGGACCGCCTCCTCCACGGCGGCGGTGACGGGCTCGCTGAGCCCGATGCCCTCCTCCAGCGAGGCCGGCTCGCAGCCGACCACCAGCACCCGTCCGGGCGGTTCGCCGCCGGTGCCGGCGGCGAGCGTGGCGAGCAGCGCCAGCACCGCGTCCGGCCCCATCCGGTGCCCGTCCAGCACGGGTACGTCCGACGGCTGCCCGGCGTCCGCCTCGATCAGGTAGACGGTGCCGGGCGCGCCGCCCCGGCAGGTGGCGTCCACCAGGACGGCGGTGCGGTAGCCGTCGAGCAGCCGGTACGCGAGGTCCACGCCGCGCACGCCGACGTCGACCACCTCGACGCCCGCCGGCAGCGGGTGGGCGGAGAGCCGGCGGACCGTCTCGACGCCGAAGCCGTCGTCGCCGAGGAAGATGTTGCCGACCCCGGCGACCAGGACCGTCACGGCCCCTCCAGGGGGGTGACCTCGTCGGGCTGGAAGTAGCGGAAGCGCCCCTGGGCGCGCCACAGGTCGGCGCCCGGGTCGTCCTCCACCGTGACGGCCAGGTGCACCGAGCCGTCGAGGTCGTGCAGCACCGCCTCGACGACGCCGGTGCGCCCGTCCAGGAAGAGGTCCTGGGCGTCGGTGCGCCGCCGTCCGGGCCGCAGCAGCACCCGGCTGCCGGCGCCGACCTGTCGGCCGTCGACCAGCACCCGGTCGCGTTCCGGGTCCACGTCCGGGTCGTTGCCCGGGTCCCACCAGGGCTGCGCGGCCGGCTCGCCGGCGCCGCCGGTGACCTCGCGCAGTCCGCGGATCGCCCCGTGCAGCCGTTCCAGCACCTCGGGCGGCATCGAGTCGGCGAGGTCGACGACGGCTCCGGCCCGCTCGTCGGTGCCCCGGGCCTCGCGCTTCTCCTCCTCGGTCAGGGCCGCTGTCCGCAGCGCCAGGATCTCGTCGATCTCGGTGGCGTCGTACAGGGTGCCGAGGCTCTCCGGGGCGATCCGCGGGTGGTCCTCCAGGATGATCGGCGAGGAGAGCACCACCCGGCGCTCGCCCTCCGGGCCGGCCAGCACCGGCCAGGTGCGGTCGTTGCGGCACCGCTCGACGGCCGGGCGGGCCCACTCGGGCGGGTCGGTGACCGACAGGAAGCGGCCGTGCTCCAGTCCGAGCAGCAGGTGGGCGGAGACCAGCGAGCGCGGCAGCGCCTGCTCGCGGGTGGCCCGCCGGGGCGGTTCCCAGTCGGAGGTGTTCTCCACCTCGACGGTCAGCCGCTGCGCCCGGTAGGGGCCGGGCAGTTCCTCGGCGCGCAGCCGGACCAGGCCGTCGACCTGCTCGCGGCGCCGTATCACCCGGCCGACGACCGCGCCGCGCTCGTGCACCAGCCCGGTCTCTCCGACACCGGGCAACCGGAACGTCCGCTGTAGCCCGGAGCCGGTCAACTCGGCAACGGGCAGCAGGATTTCGATCCGCTCCTCGGCTCCCTCGTCCCACTCGACGAGGTCCCGGTCGGCCAGCTCCAGCCGCTCCACCGACTCGAACCCGGCGGGAACGGCCCGCTCCACGGTCCGCCGCCGCACCCGCAGGAAGCGCAGCTCGACCGCCAGCACGTCGCCTTCGCGCGCCTCCATCAGGCACTCGGTGCGCTGGTGGGAGTGCTCGCCGCCCATCGCGGTGTACGCGGGCGGCACCAGGACTCCGAACTGCCAGCGCAGCCGGTTCTTCGCCGCCGAGGCCCGGTACGGGTAGAGGACGTAGCCCTCCAGCAGCACGGCGTCGGCGATCTGCCGGGCGGCCGCGAAGCCGCGTTCGATCCCTTCGGGCAAGCCGCTCATCGGGCCGCCTCCCCGATCGCCGCCGCCGTGAGCAGCTCGCGCACCGTCGCCTCCCAGGAGGGCAGGGCCCGCCGGGAGCGGTAGGCCAGCAGTTCGTCCATCACCTGGTCCGGCAGCCGCAGCCAGCCGCTGTCCGGGAAGTGCCCGTCGATCGCCTCCCGCCAGACCCGGACCGGCATCCGCACCCGGGCCTCGCGGTCCCAGGGCACCGGGCTGACCTGGAAACCGGCCGGGCCGGCGAAGGCCGTGCCGGAGAAGAGCAGCAGCAGCGGCACCTCGCCGCCGTCCAGCGCCCGGAAGTAGCGGGCCGAGGCGACGTCCTGGTCGTAGGTGCAGGGCACCGCGAGGTCGATCTCGGTGTCACCGGTGAAGCCGGGCACCAGCAGCGGCACGGTGGCGAACTGCACCGGGTTGAGCGTGGTCGCCCAGCGGTCCCGGGTGCCGAACAGGTCGGTCAGCCGCTCGCCCTCGGCGTCCGCGTACGGCCGGCGGGCCGGTTCGATCCGCAGCTGGCACTGGAGGGCGAGGGCGTGCACCCGGGTGTCGGCCGCGGCCGTGATCCGCAGCCGGAACACCAGGGTCGGCCCGGCCGCGTACGGGTCGGAGCGCACGCCCACGCAGGCGAAGCCGAGGGCCGTCACGCCGTCACCTCCCCGGGCAGCGGGCGGGCCCTGGCGGCCAACCCGGCGAAGAACGCGTCGAGTTCGGCCCGGGCCTCGGCGCCGCCGTCGAAGCCGTGCCAGCGGCGCCGCAGCCGGCCGACCAGCTCGTAGCAGACGTCGATCGGCACCAGGTAGCACGCGACGCGCTCCTCGGTGCGGCGCAGCAGCAGCGCCTCCACGTCCGGTTCCAGGGCGGCGGCCAGCCGGCTGTCGCCGAGGGCGCGCTGCCAGGTGTCCTCGTCCAGTTCGCTCTCGGTGGCGCCGGCCGGGCCGGGGTAGAAGGCGAGCAGCTGGTCCAGCACGGTGTTGCGGAACAGGAACGCGGTGCCCACCGGGATGCCCAGCGCCGACCAGGCCCGCTGGTCCAACTCGCCCGCCGGGTCGGCGAGGTAGCGGTCCGGCACGGTGCGGTAGCGGCCGCCGGCCGCGCCCGGCCGGCGGAACAGCAGGCCGCAGGCGGTGCAGGCGCAGGCCAGGGCGCGCTCCTCGACGTCCACCAGGTGGCGGTGGACGGCGGGCAGGTCCCGGCCGCAGAGCGCGCACTGTTCGGGGCGCGGCGGGGCCGGTTCGCGCAGCCGGTGCAGCAGGGCGGTGCCGTCGCGGGAGATCCGGCGGGTGTTCATCGCACCTCCGCGGCCTGTGGCGGGCGGGTGCCGATCTGGAGCAGCTGCGGGGCGCGCTCCAGCTCCACGGCCGTCACCTCGGGGGCGTGGCAGGCGAGGACGGCCTCCACCTCCCGTTCGCCGCAGCCGCAGCCGGTGGCCGTCCGGCGCAGCCGCAGGGTGCCGGTGTCCGGGTCGAAGCCGGCCGCCTCGACCCGTTCGGGCAGGGCGGCGAGCGCCCGGTCGATCCGGGCGGCGAGGTCTTCGGGGTGCAGGTCGTGCAGGAGCAGCAGCCCGGCCACGGCCGGGTCGTCCAGCATCCGCTCCAGGGCGGGCGGGGGCAGTGCCGGGACGAGCCGGGCCAGGCCCTGGCCGTGGAAGCCGATGAGCTCCCGCACCAGTCGCTCACCGGCCCGCTCGGCGTCCGCGCCGCTGTCGGCCAGCGCGTCCAGGGCCTGCTGGATCCGCTGCCCGGTCTGCTCGGCCGTCATGCGGTGAGCCCGCTCAGGCCGGTGGGCACGTGCATGGTCTGCACGGTGCGCCCGCCGCCGACGTACATGTGCACGCCGCAGGGCAGACAGGGGTCGAAGCTGCGCACCGCGCGCATGATGTCGATGCCCTTGAACCTCTCCGGGGGGTTCTCCTCGAAGATGGGCGTGTTCTGCACCGCGTCCTCGTACGGGCCGGGCGTGCCGTAGCTGTCCCGGACACTGGCGTTCCACGGGGTGGGCGGGTAGGGGTGGTAGTTGGCGATCTTCCCGTCGCGGATCACCATGTGGTGCGAGAGCACGCCGCGCACGGCCTCGGTGAAGCCGCAGCCGATCGACTCGTCGGGCACCTCGAAGCGCTCCCAGGTCTGGCTGCGCCCGGCGCGGACCTCGTCGAGTGCCTTCTCGGTGAAGTGCAGGGCGGCGGCGGCCGCGTACGCCTGGAAGTAGGTGCGGGCGCGGTTGCGCTCGATGGCGTTGCTCCACTGCGGGATCTTCCACTCGAAGGTGACCTCGGGCTTGGTCATCGAGCGGGGCAGGTTGATCACGACGCTGTGGCCGGTGGCCTTGACGTAGCCGATGTCGACCAGTCCGGACAGGGCGGTGGACCACAGGCGGGCGATCGGGCCGCCGCCGGTGTCGAGGGCGAGGTGGTCCTTGCCGTCGAACCAGCGCGGGGACATCACCCAGCTGTACTTGTCGTCGAAGTTCCGCTTCTGCGGGGCGGGGATGGTGTGCTGGTTCCACGGGTGCCGGGGGTCGACCGGGTTGCCCAGCGGGTCGTGGGTGACGAACAGTTCCTTGCCCTGCCAGTCCTCGTAGTAGGAGCTGCCGAGCAGGATGCGGATGCCGAGGTTGATCTGTGTCAGGTCGTTGGTGACGAGCTTGCCGTCCACCACGACGCCGGGGGTGACGAACATCCGCCGGCCCCAGTCCGTCATGTTGCGGTAGGTGAAGTCGCAGTGCTCCGGGTCGTTGAGGCTGCCCCAGCAGCCGAGCAGGACCCTGCGGCGGCCGACCTCCTCGTAGCCGGGCAGGGCCTGGTAGAAGAAGTCGAAGAGGTCGTCGTGCAGCGGCACGACCTTCTTCATGAACTCGACGTAGCGCATCAGCCGGGTCAGGTAGTCGGTGAACAGCTGCACGGTGGCGACCGTGCCGACGCCGCCCGGGTAGAGCGTGGAGGGGTGCACGTGGCGGCCCTCCATCAGGCAGAACATCTCCCGGGTGTACCGGCTGACCTGGAGCGCCTCGCGGTAGAACTCGCCCTCGATCGGGTTGAGCGAGCGCATGATGTCGGCGATCGTCTTGTACCCGTGGTCCCCCGCGTGCGGGGCCTCGGTGCGCTCGGCCAGCTCCAGTACGCCGGGGTTGGTCTCGCGGACCATCTTCTCGCAGTAGTCGACCCCGACCAGGTTCTCCTGGAAGATGTTGTGGTCGAACATGTACTCGGCGGCCTCGCCGAGGTTGATGATCCACTCCCCCAGGTGCGGCGGCTTCACCCCGTACGCCATGTTCTGGGTGTAGACGGAGCAGGTGGCGTGGTTGTCGCCGCAGATCCCGCAGATCCGGCTGGTGATGAAGTGGGCGTCGCGCGGGTCCTTGCCGCGCATGAAGACGCTGTAGCCGCGGAAGACCGAGGAGGTGCTGTAGCACTCCGCGACCTTCTTCTGCTTGAAGTCGATCTTCGTGTGGATGCCCAGGCTGCCCACGATCCGGGTGATCGGGTCCCAGGACATCTCGGTCAGGCCGCTGCCGTCGCCGGTCGCCTTCTTGATCGGTGTAGCCATCGTGTCTGTCGTGTCCTTCTCTGAAGGGGGCGGGGGCGGGGCAGCGGCGACGGGCCGCACACCGGGCGGTGTGCGGCCCTCCGGCGTCACCAGGGCGGCCGGTAGCCCGTGGTCAGGTGGTCACCGGCGTGGCGCCACTTCGGTTCCTTGTCCAGGGTGTTGAGCGTGATCGCGCGCAGCCGGCGGATCAGCGTGCCGTACGCGTTGCTGGCGTTGGACGAGACCCGCGAGCCGGGCGGCGGGTCCATGAAGGGCATGAACTTGTCCGGGAAGCCCGGCATGGTGCACGCGATGCAGATGCCGCCCACGTTCGGACAGCCGCCGATGCCGTTGGTCCAGCCGCGCTTGGTGACGTTGCACTTGACGACCGGGCCCCAGCAGCCGAGCCGCACCAGGCACTCGGGCGTGCCGTAGTCGGTGGCGAACTGCCCCTGCTCGTAGTAGCCGCCGCGGTCGCAGCCCTCGTGCACGGTGGCGCCGAACAGCCAGGCGGGCCGCAGCTTGTCGTCGAGCGGGATCATCGGCGCGGAGCCGGCCAGCTGGTACAGCAGGTAGGTGAGCGTCTCGGCGAAGTTGTCGGGCTGGATCGGGCAGCCCGGGACGCAGACGATCGGCAGCCCGGCCTTCGACGTCCAGTCCCAGCCCAGGTAGTCGGGCACGCCCATCGCCCCGGTCGGGTTGCCCGCCATCGCGTGGATGCCGCCGTACGTGGCACAGGTGCCGATCGCCACCACGGCGGTCGCCTTGGGGGCGAGCCGGTCCAGCCACTCACTGGTGGTGATCGGCTGGCCGGTGGCGGGGTCGTCGCCGAAGCCGCACCAGTAGCCCTCCTTCTTGATCTTCTCGTTGGGGATGGACCCCTCGACGACCAGCACGAACGGCTCGATCTCGCCCCGGTCGGCCTTGAAGAACCACTCGACGAAGTTGTCCGCGCCCTGGACCGGGCCGCACTCGAAGTCGATCAGCGGCCAGTGCACCGCGACCTTCGGCAGGCCGGGCAGGGCGCCGGTGACGATCTCCTCGATGCTCGGCTGCATCGCGGCGGTCAGCGAGACGGAATCGCCGTCGCAACTGAGGCCGGCGTTGATCCAGAGGATGTGCACCACGTCGGTGTCGGTGGTCGCGGCTCTTCCGGCGGATTCGGCTGTTGCAGGTGTTGCAGCACCCATGAGGATGCCTCCTCGGGGATGGGAGCCGGACGGTATGGCTCGAAGCCCAGTCATAGCAACGGTCCGCGCCCGGCGCCGGACCGCGCGGCGGGGACCGGGGCCCGGGGAGGCGAGCCCGGCGCGGCCGTTCGGGTCAACCTCGGGCGGTCGGCCCCGTCGGCACCGGTCGCTTGTGGACGAACGCGGATCGCAGCGCGTGGTACGGCGATTCGGGTGTGAAGAACTGCCGGTGCATCACCGCGAGCTCCTCCTCCCGGTACGCGTCGAGCGGCTTCGTCCGCTCGTCGGCCTCGCGCGCGGCCTTCTTCGCCGCGATCCGCTGCTGGGTGGTGGGCGAGGCGGCCAGCAGCCCGGCCAGGTGGGCCGCGGCCGGCCCGAACTCCTCCGGCCCGTGGTCGAGCACCCGGTCGACCAGGCCGATCCGCTCGGCGGTGGCCGCGGAGACCGGGAGCGCCTGGCGGGTCAGCCGCTCGGCCGCCGCCGCGCCGACCCGGCGCGGCAGGGTGTACGTCCAGTACTCCGAGCCGTACAGGCCCATCAGCCGGTAGTGCGGGTTGAGGACCGAGCCGCCCCGGCACCACACCTCGTCCGCCGCCAGCGCCAGCATCACGCCGCCGGCCGCCGCGTTGCCGCCGATGGCGGAGACCACCAGCCGGTCGGTGGTGGTGAGCACCGCGTCGACCAGTTCGTCCATCGCGGTGATGTTGTCCCAGGACTCGACGGCCGGGTCCGGCGCGGCCTCGATCACGTTGAGGTGGATGCCGTTGGAGAAGAAGTCCCGGCCGCCGCCGAGCACCAGCACCGAGGTCGGGCGGGCGAGGGCGATGCGGTACGCGGCCAGCAGCCGGTGGCAGTGCCCGGTGGACATCGCGCCGCCCGGGAACGAGAAGCGCAGGAAGCCCACCGCGCCCTCCTCCCGGTAGCGGATGTCCGACCAGATCCGGTCGTCCCGGTCGTCCTGCATCAGCGGCGCCGGCGCCTCCGGCAGCGGAGGCAGCAGGTCGCCGAGCGCCGACACCGCCGGAAGCTTGATGCCCGTGCGGCCGTCGGGGGTACGGCGGCTCAGCTCGGGGATCCACACCGCGCCGTCGGAGGTCGCCCGGCACACGGCGCCCGCCCGGGTGGCCAGCAGCTCGCCGGGGCGGCCGCGCAGCAGCGGCTCGCGGTGCCCGCCGTGCAGGAACCACTCGCCGCCGCACAGCCCGTCGAGCACCCCGGGCCGGGAGTCCGCCGCGCGGAGCCTGCGCAGCACCTCCTCGGTGGGGTGGGCCGCCCAGTCGATCCGGCGGCTCTCCCGGCGCAGCAGGGGCCGGGTGCGGACCGTCCCGTGCCAGCCGGGGCCGGACTGGCGTTGCGGCACGTACCCGGGCGAGGCGAAGCGCTCCACGGCGAGCAGCGCGGCCGTCACCGCCGCGTCGGCGACCTCGTTGCGGTACAGGTCGCTCTTGCCGTACCCGGGCAGCCGGCAGGGCGCCCACGCCCAGACCGGACCGGCGTCCATCTCCGCCTCGGCCTGGAGCACCGTGACACCCCACTCGGTACGGCCCTCCTGGATCGCCCGGTCGAGGGAGGACGGGCCGCGGTCGCCCGGTGGGCCCGGGTGGACGATCAGGCAGGTGAGCCGGGACCAGACGTCCTGCGGGACGGCCGTGCGCAGCATCGGCGCGAGCAGCAGGTCGGGGCGCAGGCGGCCCACCTTCTCGCGCAACTCGTCGTCGTCACCGGCCAGTTGGACATCGACGGTGTGGCGCCGGTCGCGCAGTTCGGCGTGCAGCCGCTGGCTGAGGCTGTTGAACGCGCTGGCGAGGAGAAGAATCCGCATGTCCGCCTCCGACGGGGTGGGGGTCCGGGAACCCGGCGATCATCGCCGCCGCCCCCGCGACCCCCCGCCCGGTCCGGCATGTCGCGCCGCGCGTTCACCCGGGCGGCCGGAGCCCGGCGGCGATCACCTCCGGGCAGCTTGTAAGGCATAAGCCCGGATGGTGACTCTTACGAAATCCGCCCCGGCGTGCCGACTCGATCGGCATGTACCGCCTGATGGGCGGGGGCTGACGGAGCACCCCGGCAGGACGGCCCGGCCGGCTCACCAGGAGGTGTCGGGCGCGCCGGCGATCTGCCGCACGGCGAGCAGCGCGGTGTCGTCGGTCAGCCGGCCGCCGGTGTGCCGGACGACCGCGGCGGCCACCTCGTCGACCAGGAGCCCCGGGGCGGCCGCACCGGGCACCGCGGCCAGCCGCTCCAGGTGGGTGCGCAGAGGGAAGAAGGTCCCCACCCGGTCGCGGGCCTCGGTCACCCCGTCCGTGACGACCAGGAGCGTCTCGTCCACGTCCAGCCGCAGCCGCTGGACCTGCGGCAGCCCGCCGGACAGCTGGGCCAGCCCGATCGGGGCACCGTCACCCGTCGGCAGCTGCCGCATGCCCGCGGGACCGAGGACGTAGGGGCTGTCGTGGCCGAAGTTGACCACCTCGATCTCCCCCGGGGCGTCGAGCGGGAACCAGACGACCACCGCCGTGGCGAACCGCTCCTCGCGGTCCCCCAGCCGCTCCGCGAGCACGTTCTGCCGGTGCGCCCGCTCCTCCATCCACGACGCGACGGTGGCCAGGTCCCCCTCGTGGAAGGCCACCTCCCGGAAACAGCCGACCAGCGCCGCCGCGGTGGAGACGGCCGGCAGCCCCTTGCCCTGGACGTCACCGAGGATGACCCTCGCCCCGAACGGGGTGGCCAGCACGTCGTAGAAGTCGCCGCCCACCCGGGCCTCGACGTCCGCGGCCAGGTAGCGCGCCGCCGAGTCCACCCCGCCCCACCCCGGCGGCACCGGGCGCAGCACCACCTGCCGGGTGGTCTCGGCGGTGCCCTGGAGGTGGCGCACGTAGACGGCGGCCCGGGCACGGAAGACGCTGAGCGGCACCGAGAGGAGGGCGCCGGCGGCCACCAGCAGGAAGTCCTCCAGCCCCTGGGACTTGCCCCAGACGCTGTCCAGCGCCGGGAAGGCCGCGACCGAGACCAGGGCGAACAGCGCGGTGGCCGTCGGCCCGCAGAGCGCGGCGGCCACCACCGGCACCATCACCAGCCAGCTGACGGACACGAAGGAGGGCGGTGTGGCCGCGTCCACGCCCACCACCAGCGCGAGCACCGCCACCGGCACCAGCCAGGAACGGTGGCCGTACCGGATCAGGGCCGGCAGCCGATGCCTCGACTCCTCCTCGGAACGCGCCCGCAAGCCGTCCCTCCCCTCCTCGCGACGTCCCTCCGGCGCTCCGGGTGAGCCGCGGCGGCGCGAGGCCGCCGGGCGGAGGCTGCGGCCCAAAGTACGGGTCCCTGTACCCGGCGGGGTGACGCACCGGCGTGGCGGCCGCGGCCGTCGCACGTTCGGCCCAGCGGGAACGCCGCCCCCCCGGTCCGGTTCCGGGCCGGTTCCCGGCCGGTCCCGGTGCCGCGCACGAACCCGGCGCGGGCCCGCGGCATGCGGCTTTCCGGGTGAGGGGGCAGGGTGGTGTCTTGCGGACCTGCTGCCGGGGCCACCGGCGCACTCCGCGCACCGGCCGTCGACCAAGGGAGGCGCCATGCGCACCCGGAACATCCCCCGTCGGAGCCTGGCACTGGCCGCCGCCCTCGCCGCGCTGCCGACCGCCGCACTGGCCACCCCCGCCGTCGCGGCCCCACCCAACGAGCTGATCAGCCGCTTCGTGGAGCTCCCCCGCAGCCCGCTGCCGTCCGACCACGGGCAGCGGACGATCACCGTCACGTACCGCAACGACTCCGCACGGGACCGGACGGTGGCCCCGCAGATCCTCGTGGAGTCCCCCGCCAGCGGCCCCTTCCTCGACCCGGCGAGCATCCGGCTCGAAGTGCTGGGGCCCGACGGCCACTGGCGGAGCACGGCGCTCGCAAGCCAGACCGGCACGCTGTACACCCGGCTCGACACCGTCCAGCTGGTGCTGCACGGCCACGGCACCCTCACCGAGCAGTACCGGCTCACCGTCGTCGGCAAGGCTCCACTCCAGGGGACCATCGAACCCCGGGTCGCGATCTACCGCTGAGCCGCTGCGTCCTTTGACGAGGTGACGGGCCCTCGGACGCGGTCTTCCGAGGGCCCGAACCCGGGTGGGTGACATTCAGCGGGCAAAGGACGGAACGAAACCTGAGTGCGGATGGCGCCGGAAACATACTGGTCCCACCGATGACCGTCGAGGCGCACCTGCGTATGCCCGCAGATCCCTCTGCACGGTGGTGTCCATGCGTCACCTCTCAGGAAGAACCCACCCATGAAGAAGAAGTCGCTTCGAAGATCCCGCGTCAGATCCATCGCCATGCTGTCGACGGCGGCAGCGCTGACCGCGGCCGTCAACCTGGCATCGACCACGGAGGCCCTGGCCGACGCGGTCACACGCTCCGTCAGCACGGACTTTGCGAACATCCCCGGCCCGAACGGTGCCATGAGCTCCGACCTGAGCCATCGCACGGGCTGGATGAGGGACTTCAGCGGCGGTCTCTGGAACTGGGGGGACTGGGGGATCTGGGGGTATTGGGAAACCCTGGGAGACCACCATGGGGAGCACGGGTCGCAGGGACCCCAGGGGCCGCAGGGCAGCCAAGGGACCCAGGGCGCGCAGGGAACGCAGGGAACGCAGGGAAGCCAAGGCACGACCGGCGCCCAGGGGACACAGGGCACCCAGGGCAGCACCGGCGCCCAGGGAACGCAAGGCTTCCAAGGCAGCACCGGAACCCAAGGCACACAGGGCGTTGCCGGCGTACAAGGAGCACAGGGTTTCCAGGGCACCCCCGGAACCACCGGCGCCCAAGGAACGCAGGGTGCCACCGGCACACAAGGACCAACCGGCGCCCAAGGCACGCAGGGCTTCCAAGGCACTCCAGGGACCCAGGGCACGCAGGGCTTCCAAGGCGCAACCGGCACGCAGGGTGCAACCGGCTCTCAAGGCGCAACTGGCACACAAGGCGCCACCGGCGCACAGGGAACACAGGGCTTCCAGGGCACCCCCGGAACCACCGGCGCCCAGGGCACGCAAGGTGCCACCGGCACCCAAGGCCCAACCGGCACCCAAGGCACGACCGGCTCTCAAGGCGCAACCGGCGCACAGGGAACACAGGGCTTCCAAGGCGATCCCGGCACCACAGGCGCCCAAGGAACGCAGGGCGTCGCCGGCGTACAAGGACCACAAGGCTTCCAGGGCACCCCCGGAACCACCGGCGCCCAGGGCACGCAAGGTGCCACCGGCACCCAAGGCCCAACCGGCACCCAAGGACCAACCGGCACCCAAGGCACGACCGGCTCTCAAGGCGCAACCGGCGCACAGGGTGCCACCGGCACCCAAGGTCCAACCGGCACCCAAGGCACCCAAGGCACCCAGGGCTTCCAGGGCTTCCAGGGCACCACCGGCGCCCAAGGAGCGACCGGCACGCAGGGCACCCAAGGCGCACAGGGCTTCCAAGGCCCCCAAGGCACCACCGGCGCACAAGGAACACAAGGAACACAAGGCGCCACCGGGGCACAAGGAGCAACCGGTACCCAAGGCACGCAAGGCTTCCAAGGTGTCCCGGGAGCCCAAGGCGCGACCGGCGCCCAAGGAGCGACCGGCGCGGAAGGGCCGCAGGGCTTCCAAGGGGCACAGGGCTTCCAAGGCGCTACCGGCCCTCAGGGAGTCCAGGGCGCGACGGGCACCCAGGGCGCCCAGGGCCCGCAGGGCTTCCAGGGACCCGCCGCCGGAGCGGAGAGTGTGATCATCACGGCGACCGCCATCGGCACCGCCACCGCCACCTGTCCCACCGGGACGCATGCCATCGGGGGTGGTTTCCAGGGCCTCTCCGCCGACATCGCCTCCAGTGTCCCGGTCGGGGGTTCGGCGACGTCACCGGCCACCGGATGGCAGGTCAACACCCTCGCGCTGCCCGCCACTCAGGTCACCGCGTACGCGGTGTGCGCGCCCTAGCGTCCCGAGTGGTGCTCCTCCCCTGAGAATTCGGCTCACCCGGCTCCGCGTCCCGCGGGCCGGGTGAGCCGTGCCATCGGACCGACGAGGTGGGAAGTCCTGTGAAACGAAGATGGTGGTGGAAGGGCCTCGTCGTCACGGTGGCCGCCGCGGCGGTGGGCGGCTGGCTCCACCTGGCCGCGGCCGGTTCGACGGGTGCCGCCCCGCCGGTCAGGGGCCCGGCGAAGTCCTCGCCCGCCGCGCCCCCGCCCGCCGAGGTCCTGCTCCAGGAGGGAATCAAACAGGGCGAGTCGAAGCACTACGACCTGGCGGAGAGCATCTTCCGCCAGGTCCTGGAGCGGGAGCCCGGCAACAAACTGGCGTGGTACGACCTCGGTGTCGTCGCCCAGCAGGACAACCGTCCCGCCGAGGCTCTCGCCGCCTACGACAGCGCGCTGAAGACCGATCCCGACTACCAGCCGGCGCTGTTCAACAAGGCGATCCTGCTCGGGCCGGGCGACACCGACCAGGCCGTCTCGATCCTGCGGAGGATCGTCGCCGCAGATCCGAAGGCCGCCACCGCGCATCTGCACCTCGGCTACGGCCTGGCGAAGCAGGGACACCGCGGTGAGGCCGAGGAATCCTTCCGGACCGCCGTCCGAACAGACCCGTCGCTACGGCCCCTCGTCCCGGAGGAGTTCCGGGATTCCGTGCGCACGGCTCCGACCCCCGAACCGACTGCCTCCCCAACAGGTGCCAACCGATGACATCGCTCGCCACACCGAAGTTCTCCGTCTTCACCCCGAGCCACCAACCGCGCTTCCTCGACGAGTGCCTCGCCACGCTCACGGCACAGAGCCGCTCGGACTGGGAGTGGATCGTGGTGCTCAACAACGGCGCGCGCTGGCGGCCCGAGCGGCCCGACGACCGCATCAGGGTGGAGGTCGACGACGGGATCAGCGGCGTCGGGGCGGCGAAGCGCCGGGCCTGCGAGCTGGCGAGGGGCGAGATCCTCGTCGAGCTCGACCACGACGACCTGCTGGCCGCCGACTGCCTGGCGCGGCTGGCGGAGGCCTTCGACGACCACCCCGACGCCGTGCTCGTGTACAGCCACACCGCCCAGATCACCGAGGACGGCGGCCGGGACGACTCGCGCTTCAACGAGGAGCACGGCTGGCGGTACGAGGAGACGGAGGTCGACGGCCGACGGCTGCTCCAGTCGCTCGCGATGGCGCCGACTCCGCACAACGTCTCGTACATCTGGTACGCGCCCAACCACGTGCGGGCGTTCCGCAGGGGGGTCTACGAGCAGGTGGGCGGGTACGACGCCACCCGCACCGTGCTCGACGACCAGGACCTGATGTGCCGTCTCTTCCAGGCCGGGGACTTCCACCACATCCCGCGCTGCCTGTACCTCCAGCGGATGCACCCGGCCAACACCCAGCGGGACACGGAGGTGAACGCGCACATCCAGCGCGAGACCGTCGCGCTGTACGACAAGTACATCGAGGCCAACGCGCTGGCCTGGGCGAAGCGGCGCGGCCTGCTGGCCGTGGACCTCGGCGCGGCGCACCGCAAGCCGCCCGGTTATCTGGGGGTGGACCGGTACCCCGGGGAGGGGGTCGACCTCGTCGCGACCCTGCCGGGGCGCCTGGACCTGCCGGACGACTCGGTCGGTGTGCTGCGCGCGGTGGACTTCCTGGAGCACGTGCCCGAGAAGGTCCCGCTGATCAACGAGCTGTACCGGCTGCTGGCCCCGGGCGGGATGCTCCTCACCATGACGCCCAGCTCCGACGGCCGGGGCGCGTACCAGGACCCGACCCATGTCGCCTTCTACAACGAGAACTCCTTCTGGTACTACACCGACGACCAGTACCGGGCCTTCGTCCCGGAGATCCGGGCCCGGTTCCAGAGCTCGCGGCTGGTCACCTACTTCCCGACCGAGTGGCACTCCCGGAACAACATCTCCTACGTCGTGGCCAACCTGATCGCGATGAAGGACGGCGCCCAGCGGTGCGGGGGTCTCCTGCTGGTGTGAGCGGCACGGGCGGTCCCGCCGCCGGGTGGGCACGACGCACCCGGCGGCGCACCCGGCGGCGCACCGCACCGGCGTCCGCCGCCCGGGCTCAGACGAACCGGATGTGCCGGACTCCCGTCCACGCCCGGCGGACGCGTCCGCGGAGCGGGCTGTCGGTGTTCGGGGCGAGGGTCAGCCCCGAGGCGGCCGCGATGTGGTCGGCGACCCGCGCCACCGTGAGCCGGTCGGTCCACACCTGCTGGGCGAACTCCTCCTCGCGCAGCCGTTCCAGGCACAGGTCGAGCCGGGACAGCGCGAAGCTCTCCCGGCGCAGCGGGGCGTCCTTCCCGGCCACGAACCCCACGACGTGCCCGAACCCGCGCTCGCGCAGCCGTTCCACCACCGTCCCGCGCTCGGCCAGCAGCGCGAAGTGGCGGACGTCGTGGCCGCGTTCCCGCAGCCGGCCGACGGTCTCGCGGAAGTACACCGGCTCCACCACCGTCATCGGCGCGATCACCACGCCGTCGTGGGCGGCGAGCGTGCGGTCCAGCACTTCGAAGACGCCCTGGCGCCAGGCGGGCAGGTCCTGGAAGTCCCCGCGCAGCCGCGGCGGCGTCATCCGGTGCAGGCCGAACCCCACGTGCTCGGGGTCGCAGACGACGCTGCCGGGGAGGCGGCGCCGGATCTCGTGCGCGGTCTGGGTCTTGCCGGCCCCGAACGGGCCGTTGATCCACAGGAGCATGCGGCGACCCTACTGCGCCGGACGGTGCGGGCGGGCACGGGCCGGGTCAGAACCAGTGGAGGCAGTGCGGGGCCCGTTCGGCGCGGAAGAGGGTGTCGGCGAGGGCGGCCGCGTCCGGGTGGCGGGCCCGGATGTGCCCGGCCCGGACGAGGGTGCTCGGGGCGGTGCCGCCGAGGTAGACCGAGCCGAGGTCGCGGACGTCCAGGGACAGGTCGGGCTCCCGGTCCGTCGGGACGCACTCCGCCTTCCCGTCCCGGACGGTCAGCAGGTGGCGCCGGCGCTCGCCGAGGAACGGGTCGTCGACGTCCAGGACGAGTTCGCCGTCCGCGAACCAGCCGCGTGAGGTCAGCGCGCGCGGGACGTCCAGCAGCCGCACCCAGAGCCAGTCGGTCTCGCCGCTCGGCTCGGCGGCGCCGAAGTCCGCGAGCTGCCAGCGCAGCGGGTGGTCCGCCGGGCAGTGCCGCAGGACGACTTTGTCGACCAGGTCGTGGCCGAGGACGGAGCGCGCCAGCGCGGTGTACCCGGCGTCGTCGACGGCGACGGTCTCGTCCACCGTCAGGGTGTCCCCGTCCTTCCAGTAGCTGGCGTAGCCGTCCGGGGTGCCGTCGGCGTCCCGGTGGACGGCGACGTAGCGCGGCGTCCGGGCGACCGGCGCCTGGCCCGCGCCCAGCGCCCACCAGCGGCGCGGCCGGGACAGCGCGCCCGGCTGGGTGCGGCGGTAGCGGTCGTACACCTCCTCCAGCACCGCCTCGCAGTCGGCCCGCCGCAGCAGCTCGACCGAGCCCGCCGGTGCCCCCTGCGCGCGGGGGACGGCGAACGCGGCCTGCTGGCGCCGCACCGTCAGCCGGCGGGTGTACGTCGCCGGCCCGTAGCCGAACCTGCCGTAGATCCCGGCCTCCGAGGCGAGCAGCACGGAGAGGAACTCCCCGCGAGCGCGCAGGTCGGCCAGCTGGCGCCGCATCAGCGCGGTGAGCACGCCCTGGCGGCGGTGGGTGGGCAGGACGCCGACCGACGTCACCCCGGCGGCCGGGACGACGACCTGCCCGGGCAGGGTGAGCTCGAAGGTGTGGGCACCGGCGGTTCCGACGGGCCGCCCCTCCGCCGTCACGGCGAGCAGGTTGCGGTCCGGCTCGGTCGCCGCCCACCAGACCCCGCCGCCCTCCGTGTCCGGCGCGTCCGGGAAGCGGCCCAGCGCGGCGTGGAAGGTGTGGACGAAGGCTTCGAGGTCCTGGTCGGTCGTGGAACGGATCTCCATGCGGTGCTGCCGCCTCCCCGTCGTGCCGGCCCCGCCCGGGTGCGGCGCCCACCGAAGTCCAGCGCCACCGCGCCGGCGGGTCAAGCGAATTACCGGGTCGGCCGGGCGACGGGCGGGGCGGGCGCTCCGGCGGCCGGGCCCTCGCCCTGCTGATCGGCGCGTTGGTGGTCGTCGCTCCGGCCGTCTGGTACCTGCGACGGCGCAGACGCCAGGCCCGTGCCCGGACCCGCGAGGACCGGGACGAGGAGCCCTGACGCCTGCGCCCGCCGTCACCAGCGGTCGTGCACCTGGGGCCGGATCCGCCGGTCGTACAGCTCGCGCACCGCGGCCAGGGTGTCCGTCGCCAGCGGCGCGAGCTCGCCGGCGGCCGCGTTGGCCCGGGCCTGCGCCACGTTGCGGGCGCCGGGGATCACCGTGGTCACCCCCGGCTGCTGGGTGACCCAGCGCAGCGCCGTCTGCGCCGCCGTCGCGCCCTCGGGGGCGAGCGCGGCGAACTCCCGGGCGGCCTCGACGCCGGTCGCGAAGTCCACTCCGGAGAAGGTCTCGCCCTGGTCGAAGGACTCGCCGTGGCGGTTGTACGTGCGGTGGTCGTCCGCACCGAAGACGGTCTGTTCGGTGTAGCGGCCCGACAGCAGCCCGGAGGCCAGCGGCACCCGGGCGAGGATCCCGACGCCGGCCGCCTCGGCGGCGGGCAGCACCTGCTCCAGCGGCTTGAGCCGGAAGGCGTTCAGGATGATCTGCACGCTCGCGACGCCCGGGCGCGCGATCGCGGTCAGCGCCTCGGCGCAGGTCTCCACGCTCACCCCGTAGGCGGCGATCCGCTCCTCCGCCACCAGGGTGTCCAGGGCGTCGAACACCTCGTCCGAGGAGTAGACGGGCGTCGGCGGGCAGTGCAGCTGCACCAGGTCGAGCCGCTCCACCCCCAGGTTGTCCCGCGAACGGTCGGCCCAGGCGCGGAAGTTGGCGAGGTGGTAGTGCTCGGGGTGCAGCTCGGCCCGGCGGCCGAACTTGGTGGCGACGAACACCTCCGCGTCCGGACGCTCCTTCAGGAAGCGGCCGATCAGCCGCTCGCTGCGGCCGTCACCGTAGACGTCGGCGGTGTCGAAGAGGGTGACACCGGCTTCCACGGAGGCCTCCAGGACGGCCAGGGCGTCCTCCTCCCGGACGTTCCCCCAGCCGGCACCGAGCTGCCAGGTGCCGAGTCCGACGATCGAGACGGGACGGCCGGTGCGGCCGAGTGCGCGCTGTTCCATGGGGGGAGCCTCTCACGCCCGTTCGGACCAATCCACTTGGCCGACGGGTCCGGACATCAGGTAGGAGTGCCCGAGCACCCCGACGGCACCACCTGTGAGGCCCCGCCCGTGACCGTATCGATCGCCCTGTTCACCCAGGACCTGCGGCTGCACGACAACCCCGTGCTGCACGCCGCCCGCACCGCCGCCGACCAGGTCGTGCCCCTGTTCGTGCTGGACCCGGCCGTCGCGGACGCCGGCTTCGCCGCGCCCAACCGGCAGGCCTTCCTGGCCGACTGCCTCGCCGACCTGGACGCCTCGCTGCGCCGGATCGGCTCCCGGCTGACGGTGCGCGGCGGCGAGCCCGCCGAGCAGGCGGCCCGGGTCGCCGCCGAGGCGGGCGCCGCCACCGTGCACGTCGCGTCGGGTGTCAGCGCCTTCGCCCGCCGGCGGGAGGAACGGCTGCGCACGCTGTTCGGCGACCGGCTGCACGTCCACGACGCCTCGCTGACGGTGGTGCCGGCGGGCCGGATCGTCCCGGCCGGCCGGGACCACTACGCGGTCTTCACCCCGTACTTCCGCGCCTGGCAGCAGGCGCCCCGCCGCACGGTGCTGCGCGCGCCCCGCGCGCTCGACACCCCGGCGGGCATCGGCGGCGAGACCCCGGCCCTCGCCGGGCCGTGCTCCCCCGCGCTGCCACCGGGCGGCGAGAGCGCCGGGCGGCGGCGGTGGCGGCGCTGGGACGTCGCCCCGTACGACGGGGTACGGGACGACCTCGCCGCCGACGCGACCTCCCGGCTCTCCCCGTACCTGCACTTCGGCTGCCTGTCCCCCACCGAACTGGTCGAGCGGGCCCTGCGCCACGACGGCGAGGGGGCCCGGGCGTTCGTCCGGCAGCTCGCCTGGCGCGACTTCCACCACCAGGTGCTCGCCGCCCGCCCGGACGCCGCGCACCGCGACTACCGGCCCAGGGACGACCACTGGCACCGGGACGGGCGCGAGGCCGAGGCGTGGCGGCAGGGCCGCACCGGCTACCCGGTCGTCGACGCCGGAATGCGTCAGCTCGCCGAGGAGGGCTGGATGCACAACCGGGCCCGGCTGCTGACGGCGGGCTTCCTCGCCAAGAACCTGTACCTGGACTGGCGGATCGGGGCCGCCCACTTCCTGTCGCTGCTGGTGGACGGCGACGTGGCCGACAACCAGCTCAACTGGCAGTGGGTCGCGGGCACCGGCACCGACACCCGTCCCAACCGGGTGCCCAACCCGCTGCGCCAGGCCGACCGGTACGACCCGGACGGGGCGTACGTGCGCCGCTGGGTGCCCGAACTCGCCCACCTGCCCGGCCGCTCCGTGCACCGGCCGTGGCTGGTCGACGCCGACTACCCGCCGCCGCTGATCGCCCCGGACGCCCTCGCGGAGCGGTTCCGCCGGGCGCGGGGCCTGGACTGAGTACGGGCACGGCGGCCCCGGGGCCCGTCAC